>CALANC010000390.1 GCA_937925895.1 uncultured Desulfobacterales bacterium | reverse complement strand
CAGCATTGATCAAGGTTGATCCGGTATAGGTTTGTTTCTTTTATCATACGGCGCCCATAAATTTCTGAATACAGCATATCAATCTTTGAAAAAATCAGATCCTGCCTCTGGAGCATTAAATGCTCTAATCCATAATCTGCTATCTGATTGTTGGTATCGTAACTTGAATTGCTCCAGGTATATCTGCCGTTGACCCTATTTTCTGCAGAATACATATATTTGGGATCCATCGGTATGTATAATTCGATGCCATTCGGGCCGTTAAAACTTTTTTCAGTTGTGTTTAATTTCAAATGAGTCAACTCCAGTTTTTTCCATGTTATCACTGGAAAGTAGTACTTATATTTAAATTTTTCGGTTTTTCAGCGGACTTTATATAAGAGGAGTAAGAAATCGGTAAAAATGTTATTTTCTAATTGGTAATGATTGAATGGCAAAAGGAGAGCCAGGGTATGGCGCATTGGTATGAAGAATTCGGAGAGTTTGACGAGATTCCTGATGAATATCCTGAAGAAATTTCTGATGAGTATCTTAAAGAGCAAGATCCGGAATTAATAGATCACATTGAAATGGATATCCCTGATGTATGGTGGGCAGAGTCTATAAAAGAAATTGAAAATCCGGAAATTAGGGAAAAAGAAATTGAGACTGCTAAAAAAATTTTGGAAAAAGAAAAAAATCTTGAAGAAAAATTGGAGTCTGGTGAGTTCTCACAAAGCCGGTTTGATCATGAAAATTTGGTAGTGCTTGGCAGAGAGAAAGCAAAATTTTCCACACGATGCGATTTCGAATCTGTCGACCTTACCTATGACCATTTGGGAGATCTATCAGAAGACTGGGAAATTTTGACTTCCGGGGATATCGAGTTGGCGGAAAAAAAGGAAAGTCTAAAAAAGATGATTGAATTGCGGGGACCGGAGGCTTCACAGGAACTAGCCGATGACATGCTGGCAGAAGGAAAAATATCGAAAGACACGCATAAAACCATCTCGCAGCAGGTTAGATTAAATGGAAAATAAGGGTATATTATTATATCTATTTATCTGAATTTATTACTCTCCACCTGAATCTTTTTATTTTCCATGTTTATTTCAAGAATATTTTATTTTCCTTTAACAATCTTACGAATCCTTTTATTATCTTCTATTTCCATAATATCAACCCTACTTCGCTACTAATCCCAAAATATCGTCTAATGTTACACCAATTGACGCCAATTTTGCCACCCCCGGCCCTCAGAGGGCCGGGGCATATGCAATATCACCGAAGGTGACTATATTCCGTTTCGCTAGAAACGGACCCTATAATATTTATTATTTGATTTTCTTTGACTTCCAAATCTTTCACAATTTGTCCTGCATCCACCCAGAGAACACCTTCAACATCTTTATTTCTATACTTTATGAATTCTTTCAACCCTTGTTTTACCCAAGAAATTTTTTTGAGCAACTCATCAATTTCAATCTTACCTATTTTATCACTATTAAATCTTTCCCACAGCTGATTGAGCTCAACATAATCTTTTTTTATCTGAGCTAACAGGCTTCTTGTACACTTTATTTTATATGTATTGTCATCACATATATCCTTTATAAAGCCTCCATTCATAATCTGAATCTTTTCGGTTAATGTTTAAATATTTTTCGGTCAGCATTGATTCATAATGTCCTGTAACCAAAAACTTTTTAAATCCTCATGCTAAAATCCAGTCATATGATTTTATCTGTTAAGCTAAAAAACAATTTTCATATTGCCTTTTTGCCGATAGTTATATCCATGATTTTGCTTTGTACTGGTTGTCAACAGCCCTTACAATCTGTTTGTCAAGCAAGTCGGCCCACAGCGCCAGCGCATATCATGAGTGCGTGCATCGATGTCGAAGGTAAAGTTTTGGGAGGCATTAAACCATGTTCAAAAGTATATCTGTTTAAAATCTCCAGTCTAAATTATACCGTTATGATGGCAGAAATAAGTAATGGCCAATCCGTTAAGCAAGAGTGCGAAAATGTCTCAAAATCCTTCAAGTTCAACTGCCTTTATCCCGGAAAGTATGCCTTTGTTATTCCTGCAACTTCATACAATAATTCCGTAGGAGCTCCCCTTCCCTATGAGTTTGATTGTGCAAATATTTCACTTATAATAGCTTTTCAGGGCGGTGACTCAAAGTATATGGTCGGTGCATTCTCGATTATTCAACCTCCTGTCGAAAACAAAACAGGCTGTAAAAAAAACCCTTTGTCATGCCTGAAAAAAAGAGGAAGCCTTTATATTGAATGCCCCCTCGACCAGGGATGACAAAATCTTTTACCATAGGAAGTACACGGGTTTAGTGTTTTAGGAAAAAGGATTTGCCTGCATTGAGAACAAAAAGCATATCCCTTGAGGGTATCATAACGGCTGAGCGGTTTACCGCATCCAGTGCAAACTTTACAGATGATGTAATCCCACTGTTTGTGTTTTGAGCGCCAGTATCCTGACTGTGTTTTATAGACCTTGTAACCGTTTTTACAAACCTCGATAGCGCCTTTTGTCTCATACATTTTATCGTATTCGTACATTCAAAACACCTCCATTGTTTTTGTTTTTGAAAAGGAACAATGGGGTGTTGCCGGCCCTTAGTCAAGGGGGCGTGGAGCATACCCCTCGATAAATTTTTCGAGGTCGATTGATAGAAAAAGTGGGCAAGCCTGACCACCAATGATTAGACTCGAAAAATTTACGATAGGGGTCTGCGTGTCCCCGAGCTTTCATCAAAGTCCGGATTAAAGTCTTTAACTTCTCCTGACCAATCGTACCGACTTAACCTCAAGTTCAAGCTTTCCATAATCTCTCAGGTTGAATTGACCCGTATGCCGAACAAAAAACATATAGCATCCATTATCATCGTGGAATATTTTCACACCATAAATTTTTACCTTATCCACCGGGCCAATCTTTACGCAATGCATTTTAATCACTTTGAAATGGTTCGTTGAATGACCTTCCGGTGCTTTTTAAAAGCCTTAAAAACCGAAACCTTTATAAATAAAGATATGTTACCAGTCTCCGGGACATGGGAGCTCCAACCTAAAATGGCTCAATGGTCCCAGTTTTCAGGGGGGAGCATAACGCTCCCAAATTCTCTTACATTTGTTGATTTTGCGGCTGAGTGTTGAAATTTTACGCTTTATTTGTGCCTGCTCAGTATATGATATGTCAGTGTGTAATTGCCGGGCAAGCTCTTCTACTTCGTTGATAAATTCAAAAGCCATAAAACTTAGGAAGCGTTCAAATACCAATTGGCGAATTTCAGGTTGAGTGATGCAAGAGTGCATGATGGCCAGATCCTTGACCCGTTCCATGATTTTTTTCATCGCATACCCTTGCATGTTGAAAGGCCGCATTTGTTTTTGAAAATCGTGGGTATTAAATGCGCTGTACTCAGCATCAAAGACATCGCAATCATGTATGAAGAAATCATTTTCATGTGTTTGTTTTGGTATCATCATCAGCAGCGCAAAATCTTTCAAAAGATAGCATCGGATAAACTCAATTCTGTCCTGAATTTCATCTTCCGTAAGTCCGTAGTTGGGATCGTTTTTCTGGATTGCAACCAATCCGGCTCTAACCGGCAACTCTTCATCGGGTATCCAGTTTTCAGGGTAATTCATGTTAAACACCTCGCGGAGTGAGTCTTAAGCTCCCTCTCTGGTTATATATTGCCCAGAGAGGGAGTATGATTCTGCTTGGTTTTTGTCTGCGCGGTTTTCAAAATAAGGAAGACAGGCGATACGAGGCATCAGAAAGAACGTTGAAAAACAGAACACGGATAAAAACTGAAAAGCTTAAAAAGTAGCGTGGCTGTCGCTTGGTAAGTGACAAATTAAGTTGTCACTCCAAGTGAACATAGAATTTGTGCCATTTATTTTTTTATGCTTTTCACAGTCAATATACCGAGGGTAAGTTTGAGAGGGAACAAAGGGTTTCTTCTCAAATTAATTAAATGATTGTTTTTAGCCGACCCCTTCGTGGGGAAAGTTTTAAATAGGGGTTTACGATGAGTAAAAAGCTGCGCCGGCAGCTGTCCCCTTTTAAAGCTTTAGGCGTGAAGAAAACCTATGCAAAGGATAATGCAGTGAAAGAAAACATCAAAAACTTTTTATATGTCTTGTGGTATACGCCTGGATAGGTGAGCCCATGTCGTTGTTGGATTTGTTCCGTCAAGAATATGCAAGAGGCAAGGTCGTTGATAAATACAGTCTTGGCAATGGTAATCTTGGGCTGATCATCGATGATTACAGCACCCACAAGCGCTACCATGTGGAATTTAAAGACGGGTATAAGGGACCAGGTTTTGATAATTTATATGGAATTCTAAAAGAACCGTTTTCATCAAAAACACAATATTTAGATAAGTTAATCGATCAGGGCGACTTTATTGAGCTTACTATGAGCTACTCAAAGGGTCCTTTCAGGCAGGCATATCGACTCTATTCTGTGTCAAGGTCTCCGACTTATAATAGACCGAAAACCGTATTCCAAACACCCTATAGATATACCAAGGCTCTCCCATATGGCCATGGACCCAATTAATTGGGCAGCCTGAGCTTAGAGTTAAGCTCTGAGCCGACAGTTTTTTAAAGAGGCCTCAGGCTGCCTGAACCAGAGGATGAGGAAGATCGAAGTAAACCTCAT
>CALANC010000389.1 GCA_937925895.1 uncultured Desulfobacterales bacterium | reverse complement strand
TTGAGGATCGCTTCGATAGAAGTCTGAGGCGCATCGATGATCTCTCTTTTACCTCTCACCTTGCTCCTTGCGCCTTTCACTTTTCACCTTCCCACCTTTTTATCCGCCGTCAGTGTGGCGGACTGACCCTCTGATTTTCCCATCTTTTGTCCTTCCTACCTACTTATCCTTATCTCTCTCATCTTCTTTAATCATGTTGTCATACTTTGCTTTAAGTTCTGAATAAAGTATCAAAAGATGATCATTTCGCTTCCTCTCTTCAAAAAGAAGGATTTTCAGGATGACATCTAAATCTTCTTGAAGTCTTTTTATTTTTTCCTCTAAATCTTCCACCCTTTCTACCAACCAATCTACCTGACTTTTGGGTTTATCCCCATTTTCTTCAATCTTTTCAGTTTCATCGTATATTCCCATGCCCCCCTTATCTTTTATCACCTGCTCAATTACAGGGACCTCAATGGTTTCAAGTTCATAACCAAACCCATAAACCAGAGCAGCATCGCAGAGCAAATTGATGGTTCTCGGGATGCCCCGGGATACACGGTAGATCACATCAACGGCCTCTGGGGTGAAAATATCGGGATTTCCACCGACTTTTTCCAGACGATAGGCAATGTACGACCGGGTTTCCTTGTCTGTAAGACCTGAGAGAAAGAAATTAACAGCAATACGCTGGGACAGGGGATTGTGACCGGGTTGTTTGAGCCTGTCCTTGAGTTCGGGTTGTCCGACGAGCATGATCTGTATGAGATTTTGTTCGTTGCTTTGAAGATTCGAGAACATCCTGATCTCTTCTAACACTTCATCAGAAAGGTTCTGTGCTTCGTCAATAATAAGAAGGACCTGTTTGTTTTTTGAATACCTGTCGATGAGAAATTCTTGAAAAATTTCCAGATTTTTGGTTTTGTTACCATTTTTCGGTTCAAGCTCAAAAGACTGTAATATAAGACAGAGAAGTTCATCCGCCGTAATGTTGGTGTTAAATATAACGGCGATTTCCTTTTCAGTTTCAAACTGATCCAGAAGGTATCGGACCATGGTTGTTTTTCCTGTTCCGATATTACCGGTTAGAAGAATGAATCCCACATTTTCCATGAGCCCGTATTCTAAATACGTAAGCGCGTTTTCGTGGACAGGGCTTAGGTAAAGATATTTCGGATTTGGAGTGATTTGAAAGGGCTTTTCTTTTAGCCCGTAGAAGTTTTCATACATAATTTTAATAAAAAGTGACTAAAGTTAAAAGTGAGCTAAAGTTTACCCTGTGAAATTTGCGCCAGCAACAGTTCAACGTATTTCTCTGGGGTGACTAAAGTTGAAATACCAATCAAACCAACTAAACCATCTTAACGATCTGAACTCAAATCCCAGAACGTTGAACCTTTGAACAATAAATTAATGAATATATACGTTAATTTATGACAATGTGTCAACAATAAAGGGCTCCCAATATATCGAGGCCGCAGGGCGTTGGTTCGGTTGGTTATTCACGAGCCGTTGTCCGACAACGTTTTATTTTTTCATAGGATTTACACACAGCCGAACCCATCAGAACTATAAGCAGCAGTGTAGGTACGACGCCAAGGTGCAGCAGCATCCAACTCAGACCGATTAAGGGTGAAAGACCCCAGCGTACCATCATCCTCAGCGTATCGTGGCCGGCGATAAAGTTAGCTATGGGGGGTGAATATCTGTAATAGACTCTGACAAAGGCACGTCCTATGTTGTGGGGCATAAGGTAAAGGTCTCTGAAGCGTCGAAGGAGCTGAACCTGTTTTTCAAATTTCGAACCAAACGCCGCTGAAGCGATATAACACCCACCACCACCGGATTCACCTGCACCTTGGACACTGGCAACACAAGTGCTCCCAAAGCACAATACATTTGAGTAATTGCTTTCATTGTTGTAAATGTCGTAAGCCGTGGCTACAAAGTAAAACGTTCCGGCATCACTCAAGCCATGGAGAGTGTATTCAGGATTTTCAGGATCGTTCAGGCTCGCAAGGGGTATTTGGATCGGTGAGTTGCCTTCAACTGCCCCGGTGCCATCGTAAAGTGCACCGGCGCCGGTCTTATAGTAAATACGGTATCCGGCCAAATCAGGCTCAGTATTTGCATCCCATGCAAAAGAGCGATCAAAGCAATGTGCGATATTGATTGAAAGAAACGTTGACAATGTTACGAAAAGTACAGGAAACACAAATGGAAACAAGGACGAAAAATTAGATTTGAAAGGTTTAAAAAATCTGTGGGTGAATGGGAACATAATGGCAACTCAGTTGGCTAAGATCTTTTACGGTAAGTGTTCACGGGGTTTGCTCCCCCGTTTCACTCCGCCAATATCGTTACACAGGGAAGCGAACCCCGTGAACACGTATCTTTTACGCGAGGATACAACTAAATCAGGTGCTGTATCTATCCGATCTACTCTGCAGTCTTTAAATTAAGCAGAAGAGTTCCGGTTCAGGTAGGATAAAAAAACGTGTGAGATCAGTATTTTTGTATGATTTATTATAAACTTGAATGGGGAAAATGTCAAACGGTTTATAGGCAGAAATTGTCAAAAATCATGCAATTTCATCGTATGTGAAACGATATTTAAAAAATATGTATTTGGTCTCTTTAAATTTGAATTTTCCGTAACTTCATTGAAGCAGAATAACTGTTTGCTTCCAATTCCGGTGGACGGGATTTTCGTCTTTCTTCAACTCCGAAGAATTGAACCTAAAGTGTGTTCCGACAAGCTGGGAGATATTCAGGCAGGGAGCCTTACCGATTTGTTGATCTCTTCATGGAAAGTCCGGTTTAGGCGGTACATGGTTTTATGGTCACCTTGAGCGGTCTATGGAGGCAATCAGCGGTTTTATTGGAGATCGTTGATTGAACCGGGATAGGAAATGAGCGCATCCATCAAATTTGGGTTTATTATGGTTAACCGATCCTATGGTCAGAAACGCAATATTCTATGGGCGGTTGCTTAGGGGTGAGAAGTGATATGTTTTGACAAAAAGTGGTAAAAATACCTTTAATCGTCATATTTAAACCAAATCATCTGAAGGAAATTCCTTCAGATGATCATCGTTAATTTACAAAAGCTTGGGGTTTTATTGATAGAGATCCTCCTTTATCTGATGTATGAAAACCTCTTTACAATCAGCTTGTTTACTCGCCTGTATGCCTTATTTTCCCATAACAAACCAACATAACCGAACCCATCAGAACTATAAGCAGCAGTGTAGGTAAGACGCCAAGGTGCAGCAGCATCCAGCTGGCGCCGATTAAGGGAGCAAGGCTCCACCGTACCAGCATCTGTAGTGTATCGTACCTGGCGATTACGTCAGCCACGGGCGGTGAATACCTGTAATAGGCTCTGAC
>CALANC010000388.1 GCA_937925895.1 uncultured Desulfobacterales bacterium | reverse complement strand
GCGTGGGAGCAACGACATTGAATGAATACAGAAAATATATTGAAAAAGATGCAGCACTTGAAAGACGGTTTCAACCGATCATGGTTTTGGAACCGACCGTAGAAGATACCATTTCCATACTTCGGGGCCTCAAAGAAAAATATGAAGTCCACCACGGTGTAAGAATAAAGGATTCAGCCATTGTATCCGCTGCCATGTTGTCAAACCGTTATATTTCCGACAGATTTTTACCTGACAAAGCCATTGATTTAATAGATGAATGCGCCTCAAAGTTGAGAATCGAAATCGACAGCATGCCGGTTGAGATTGATGAGATCCAGCGCCGAATAACCCAGGCTGAAATAGAACGGGAAGCCTTGAAAAAGGAATCCGACCAGACATCAAAAGAACGGCTGGCAAAACTTGAAGCCGGCTTGGCTAACATGATGGATGAGATTTTGGAAATGAAAGCCCACTGGCAGAATGAAAAAGATCTGATTCAGACCATACGCAAGATCAAGGAAGAACAAGAGCAACTCGGAATAGAAGAACAGCAGGCAGAGAGAGATGGGAACCTGGCGCGGGTTGCGGAAATTAGATACGGAAAGGCTCTGAAACTAGAAAACCGTTTGAAAGATGCCAATCAAAATCTTTCCCGATTGCAGAAGAACAGCAAAATGTTAAAAGAAGAGGTTGACGATGAGGATATTGCAGAAGTTATCTCCAGGTGGACCGGAATTCCCGTCAGCAAAATGCTTGAGGGGGAAAGGGAAAAATTGGTCCAGATGGAAGATCGGCTCGGGCGACGGGTAATCGGGCAAAATGAGGCCATATCGGCGGTTTCCAATGCCGTTCGTCGGGCCCGATCAGGATTACAGGACCCCAATCGGCCCATCGGGTCTTTCATATTTATGGGTCCCACGGGTGTTGGTAAGACCGAACTGGCCAAGGCCTTGGCAGAGTTTAGTTTTGACAGCGAACAAGCCATGGTCAGAATTGACATGTCTGAATACATGGAAAAGCATGCTGTTGCCAGACTTATCGGAGCTCCCCCCGGCTACGTGGGTTATGAAGAAGGGGGATATCTTACTGAGGCCGTCCGGAGACGTCCCTATTCAGTAGTGTTGTTTGATGAAATTGAAAAGGCCCATCCGGAAGTTTTTAATGTGCTGCTTCAAATTTTAGATGACGGACGTATGACCGACGGTCAGGGAAGGACGGTCGATTTTAAAAACACCATCATTATAATGACATCAAATGTTGGCAGCCAGTGGATTCAGGAGCTCGGAGCATCTAATCGTGATGAAATGGAAACTCTGGTTACCGAAGCTTTGCGGTCGAATTTCAAACCGGAATTTTTAAACAGAATAGATGAAACCATAATTTTTCAAAACCTTACACGAGAACAGATCGGTGAAATCGTGGATATCCAGATGAAGACGCTGGTTAAAAGGCTGGCTGAAAAAAACATTGATATCGTCCTTTCTGACAAGATAAAGTTATTACTCATTGAGAAAGGGTACGATCATACATACGGCGCACGTCCTTTAAAAAGGGCTATCCAAAAGTACATTGAAAATCCGCTTTCACTGGAACTTCTTAAAGGGAACTTTACGGAAGGATCTAAGATTCAAGTAGATGCCGACGGGGAACAGACTGTCTTTAAGCCCCTTTGATCACAGGTAGTTTTGAGACGTCTTCTAATCTCCCGGAAGTCATCAAGGTGCTGCATGTGATGCTCATTGGCGATCTTGGTTCTTTATTGATTAATTGCTGAATTCATCAAAAAGGAATTCTATGAAACCAAAAATAATCGTCCATGGTGGAGCAAGGAATCTCGGTAATAAGGAAACTGAACGAATAAAAGACATCATTAACGCGTGTGAAATCGGTTATCAGGTATTATTGGACAAAAATGCCGTCGAAGCGGTGGAAATTGCTGTCCGGCATTTGGAGGCCTCAGCATATCTTAACGCCGGAGTTGGCAGTTATCTTCAATTAGACGGAAGGGTTAGGATGGATGCCTCCATAATGAAAGATGACCTGTCCGCCGGCGCTGTCATAGGTATTGAAGATGTAGAACACCCCATTTCCGTTGCCAGAAGAGTAATGGATATGACCCAACACGTGATCTTGTCAGGACCGCTCGCCACTGATTTTGCCCATTCAGAAGGCTTCCCAAGGTTTGATCCAAGAACCCGACCCAAGATAGACCTGTGGATGGAAATCATGGAAGAGTTTCACCAGAAGACAACCTATGAACAAATATTTCATGTCGATCGATATCTTACGGGAAGATTTAAATTAGGGACCGTTGGCTGCGTTGCCATAGATAATAATGGCGGTATTGCTGCCGGTACCTCCACGGGCGGGCTTAAATTAAATGTGCCCGGAAGGGTGGGGGATTCGGGAATCATCGGTGCAGGAACTTACTGTTCAAAATTCGGCGGTGTTTCCTGCACGGGATACGGGGAAAAAATTCTCGTTCTATCTTTAGCGAGGCAAGTTGTAAATTACTTGCAACAGGGTAAATCGGCGAAGGCAATGGATGCCGCCGAATACGGAATTAAAGAATTAAACTCGCTGGATGCTTATGGTGGTATCATCTGCATCGATAAAGAGGGCAATCTTGGATATTCATACAATACCGAAATTCTTACAATGCACTATATTGAATAACCCTTTTTATTCCCCTAAAATAAAAATTTACCCTTTCGAAAGCCCCTGATTTCCGCTTTCACCGGGTCCACTCACTACCTCCGAAACCGCCTGTTTTTCGAATCACCCTAAATTTGTTATTCCCAAGAATTTGAAGGGTCATCTCTCCAGCGTTTTGAATTCTTCCTTGGGGGACGTCAGCCCAGCGACCGGTAACCTGGTTTCCAGCAAGCCTGCCATGAAAGACGTTGGACCATGTTGCACCACCATCTCGACTTAACCCGTGCCACCACACCTCATTGCCAATTTGCCTGATGAAGTAACTCCCCCCATCGTTACAGTACCACTTTCCCGTGAGAAAAACTTGAGAGGAAACCGGTTGATGTTCTGCGCCGGCAAACCTAAAATCATCAACGTTGATATGGCCCCAACCAACCGAAGAATCATCCACGATGCGGATATATCCTCTTTTTCCTGCGTAAGGCGTTAGGTTCCAAGTGACGCGATGCATGGTTTCGGTGTTTCGACCGGAGACATAGAGAACGCTTTGTCCCAATACAATAAGCTCAACTCTGGTTTTGAAGCTACTGCCTCCTCCAACCAGAAAACTTAGAGTGCCGGTAGGAATCGTAAAGCGTGGAGAACTCAATGTGCCCATCGGCCTGTCGCCTTGGGTGTCTCCGGGCCTCTGTCCCGGCAAACCCTGATACTTTTCAAAGCCTCCAATCCAATATCGGCCATTATGATTTGAAGGCTGGCCTCTGCGGCGAGCTGTAGGGTTATCGCCATATGTGGGTTGAAAATCAAAAGCGGTTCCTTTCTTTATCCATCCATTGAGATTGCCGGTTTCAAAATTCCAGGTAACATGTGATGGTATTTCTCCAGCAGCATTGCCGACGATCAGGAAGAAACAAATTGCTGTAAATAGAGTAAACAACGCTACTATTTTCCTTTCAGACATATGAACCTCCTTAATATGGTGGGGGTATTCCCGAGGATACGGCTATCTTTCCAATTTTTTTTCTATTATCATTTCTCTTATTCCAATAGCAAGCAGGATTAAAAGAATAGCACTTCCAATTGCCGCCACACCACGCCAACCCGCAAAAATATATGCATATCCGCTTATTGTGATACCAATAAATCCCCCTAAATAATAGAAGAGCACGTAGAGAGAATTTGCCCGACCTCGGCTCGCGGTTAGCTTGCGGTTGAGCGATCCTGCAGCAGCAGCGTGAATTGCGAAAAAGCTGGCACAAATTCCTATGAGACTCACAATTATTGCCGATATGGATTTGATGAGAGTAATACCAATAGAGATAGTAAATACCGCTACTCCCAGTACTATTGTCGCACCGTTGCCGATTTGATTGCTGAGTTTACCTGCTAGTGGACCGATAATTATTCCGATAATGTAGGAAAGGTACAACAATGTGATGACTTTGGTAGGTACTTGAAATGATGGTTCAGACAAGTAAAAGGGGAGGTAGTTAAAGATGGATGAAAATACAAAGAATGCTCCGAAAGCGAGAAAGTAAATGCTCAAAAGATCTCGTTGAGTAATTAATTCGATCATGCCCATCTCCTGGGACTCGGTTTTTGTGTCCTGTTCCTTTTTAGGCAAACCGCGTGACGCCGCAATCGTCGCGGCTAAGAGCAGAACAGTTGCACATACAAACGCCAAACGCCAGTGAAACAAGGCATGAATCCAGCCTCCGAGGAGGCGACCGCTCAAACCACCCGCCACTGTTGCCGATACGTATGAGCCCATTACCACATTGAGACTTTCTTTGGGGAGATTTCTAGACAGGTATGCTGCCAGGCAGGTGGTTAGAGAGGGGATAGAAAGCCCCTGAATAAACCGGGCAACAATCAAGAGATGTATATGAGTGGTTACGGCACAGAAAAGACAACATATGATTACCACAAAACTGCCTGTTAGAATAATGGGTCTAATTGAATAAAGGTCCGCTAAAACGCCTAAAGGCAAATTAGAAAGAGCGATCCCGAAGATAACCGCTGAAATGGTTAAAGAAGCTATCGCTTCGTCAACCTCGAATTCCATCTGCAGAATCGGGAGCACCGGCTGGGTGATATAAATGGTTGTAAAAGATGCCCCGACAAGGAAGAACACCACAGCCTGTAGACCAATGGAGGATCCGATTTTCACGGCAAAAAAGTTTCCTTCAATGCATTATAGACGTATCAATAACATAATACAAAGGGGCACTTAATCATAAAAATATAAAGTGCCCCTTTTAATTTTTTAATGGTGATTTAAACCTCTGTAACATTTACTGCAGCAGGGCCTTTTGGGCCTTGCTCTATGTCAAAGGTGACTCGATCGCCTTCTCTGAGACTCTTGAATCCGGTTGAATTGATCCCCGAATGATGAACAAATACATCTGGACCATCTTCTTGCTCGATGAAGCCATAACCTTTTTTGTCGCTGAACCATTTTACGATTCCATTAGTCATTGTGGCACCCTCCTTTCACGAAATTCTCATGGTTCCAAACATCAGGTTGCCACTATGAGAAATGGTATTTCCATCAGAACGAAACCGGCCCGCCAATTAAGAACGGGCCTTTATTGATTGTTTAGATGATAACCATGTTTTTTTCTGAAAGCAAGTTAAATATGGTTTTTTTTCAAAGCATCCCCGCAAGGTAGATTCTGCCCTTTAGGACGAATGTTGTATAAATATCCTCCGATCGGAAAAGTTCAAAGAATAAGATTTTGAGCGGTCATTTCTTCTGGTATATCCAGTCCTAATAGGAAAAGAATTGTTGGTGCAACATCCGAAAGTTTACCACGTTTGACAAGCTTCTTTTCTTTTGAGTCGTCTGCCACGTAAATAAACTCAACAGGATTCAGCGTATGGCTGGTCTTGGTCATTCCGGTCTGGTATTCGACCATTTGTTCGGAGTTGCCGTGATCCGCGGTAATAAGAATATGTGCATCTAGTTCGAGTAGGCGATCGACAAGCCTACCGACACAATTATCCACAACAGTGATCGCTTTTGTCGCAGCATTTATGTCTCCGGTGTGGCCGACCATGTCCCCATTGGCAAAGTTTACGGCAATAAAGTGATAAGGGTTTTCTGTTAGGTACCGGAGGAGTGCGTCGGTTACATTGTAGGCTTCCATTTCAGGGTGGCTTGCAAAAGTTGCCGGATCAAACCGGCTGGGGATATCAATCTGGTCTTCATTTACGTTCGGGGTGGTGGACTTGCCGTTAAAAAAGCTGGTGACATGCCTGAATTTTTGTGTTTCGGCAATGCGTAATTGACGAAACCCCGCTTTTGCAATGACCTCTCCCAACAGGTTCTCCATGCCGCCGTCGGTGTCTATGGCACCGAGCATATATTCTCTAAATTCATCCCAGTAGCGAGTAAGTCCGACGTATGTAACGGTTTTTTTTGTATGGAGTTTTCCTGGATAGTTTGGATCGACGAAGGACATTGAAAGCTGGATGGCACGGTCCTGTCGGTAATTGGTGTGAAGTATACAATCGCCGTCCTTTACACCATCATAGTTACCGATGACGTAGGGAGGTATATATTCATCAAACATCTTCACCCCGTCCGGTGTTCGATCATTGGCATACGACTCTCTAATCGCTGTTTCCACATCCAATGACTTCCGGCCATCACAGGAAACAATACAATGGTAGGCGGTGTCCGTAAGTTTCCAATTTCTGGAACGGTCCATGCCATAGTAACGTCCCATTATCGTACCGATGGTACATCCACGAACTTCCAGCATCACCTGGTTTAGTTTTGCTATGTATTCCAGGCTGCTCCAAGGCGGGGTGTCGCGTCCGTCAAGGAAAGGGTGGATGATGATGGAACCGTCGGGGTATTCGTTGCGTGCCCGGCGCATAATTTTGAATAGATGCTCCTGGTGTGCGTGTACACCTTCATCCTGCAAAAGGCCAAAGAGATGAAGGCGGCTTTGATTTCCGATCCAACTGGCAACAAGGTTTTTCCACCTTTCTGCTTCAAACAATTGACCCGTTCGCAGACCTTCATCGATGCGTTTGAGTTCCTGGATGACGATCCTACCGGCACCCATGTTAAGGTGTCCGACTTCGGACGAACCCTGATAACCGTCAGGAAGACCCACAGGTTCGCCGGCGCACTCAAGGAGCGTCCACGGATAGGTTTTCTTATAAAAGTCTATATTGGGGGTTTTGGCTGCGAGTACGGCGTTACCTTCTTTTATTTCGCTGTAACCCCAGCCGTCGCGAATTATCAGGCACACAGGTCGCACGGGTTTGCCCTCTTTCGTTCAATTCGGGTTTTGTTGTTGGCAGGCCATATCATTTGAATTTTCGAAAAATCAAAGTTGCATTGGTTCCCCCGAAGCCAAACGAGTTGGAAAGGGCAATGTCAATGTTTGTCTGTGCGGTGTGTTCTTTTACATAATTCAAGCCTTCACATTCCGGATCAACTTCCTTGAGGTTCAAGATGGGTGGAACTTTATTGTCGTACACCGATAATACGCTCGAAATTGCTTCGACCCCTCCAATTGCTCCCAAAGAATGTCCAAGCTGTGATTTATTTGCTGTTATCAATGGTCTTTCTCGATTCGTTCCAAAGACTTTTCTTATTGCTACGGCTTCGTTAATGTCACCCTTCGGTGTAGAAGTGGCATGGGGGTTTATTAAATCGACTTCTTCCGGAGCAATTTCTGCGTCCTTTAATCCTAATGTCATGCTTCTAATGGCACCACTCGTATCAGGATCAGTAATATGGCTGGCATCTCCGGTCATAGCAAAACCTACTACCTCTGCATAAATTTTGGCTCCTCTACGCAAGGCATGCTCAAGTTCTTCTAATATTAAAATACCAGCGCCGTTGGCCATAACAAAACCGTTTCGATTTATATCAAAAGGACGGGAGGCTGACTCCGGGGTTTCGAATGTTGAAGATAATGCTCTAAGCGAGTGAAAACCGGCAAACGTTAATGGGGTTATAGATGCTTCCGTACCGCCGCAGGCAATGGCGTCTTCCTTTCCTAATTGAATTCTCTGGAAAGCCTCCCCCACAGCATGAGCACCGGAAGCACATGCCGTTGCCATACACGCATTGGCTCCTCTGGCTTGAAAAGATATGCTCACATTGCCGGCAGCTAAATTGGGTATCATACGGGGAATTAGGAAAGGTGATACTTTTTTTCCTTGTAAAAATCGTTCAAACTCCATTTCCCATGACTTGGGCCCGCCCATCCCAGAGCCGATCATCACGCCGATTCGATCTGGATCAACTTCACCGTTGTCTAAATTCGCCTTCGAGTCTATAATTGCTTCCAATGTTGCGGCCATGGCAAATTGGGTGAAAGAATCCATGTATTTAATCTGTTTTAAATCTTCTTTTGAAAAACCAGGTTTTCTCTGTTT
>CALANC010000387.1 GCA_937925895.1 uncultured Desulfobacterales bacterium | reverse complement strand
CCGCCGGCGCTTCGATCACCTGGCTTGAAGAACGGGCGATCAAGAATGTCGGTGATTATCGGGTTCTCAAATATATATTCGAAAATATCGAGATTAAACCTGATTATGATCGCTACCACAAATGGCAGGCGACAGTGGGCGATGACGGTGTCGCTATCCTTATGGGCTCATTTGCACCGTCTCCTATTCAGCATATTCAACGGGATTTGCTGGAAGCCACCGATTTCTTTTATCATTATAACGATTTTCAAAAAGAAATGCAGGATCTGGCACAGGGAATCGAGCATGTATATGAGCAGTTGCTGCAGGTCGTCGCCGACTCTCCGGCCGAGGTTGTACTCTGGGGCGCCAACTATGACGATATGATCACCTATCCGAGCTACTTTCAAAAAGAGATTCAGCCCTGGCTGCAAAAAGCATCCCAAGCGATGGAAGAAAAAGGCAAGCTGGTAATCTGCCATACGGACGGCGAAAATAGGGGGCTGATGGATCTCATTCGGGATTCCGGTTTTCACATCGCCGAAGCCGTCTGCCCCTACCCGATGATGAGGGTCAAAATCGAAGAATATTATCAGCAGTGGGGAGATAAGATTACAATATTCGGAGGCATCCCCCAAAGCCTGCTTTCCGAGGAAACCGCCTCTGAAGAAGAGTTCCAAAGCTACATTGACCATTTCTTTAAAGCCGTTGCCCCCGGGCGCCGCATTATAGTGGGTGTTGCCGACACCACACCACCCAATGCCGATTTTTTCAGACTCCGGCGGTTGGGCGAGCGGGTGGAAAATGAAGGCCGGCTCCCGTTGGAGGCCGGTGCCTTTCGGCCGTCTTCGGGTGCTGAAATGGAAAAGGCCGCCAAACGTGTTGCCCCTGAAATTCCGGACGACGAAGATTTCAAAGTCATTCAGCAAGATGTCCTCAAAGGTAATCACCAGGAAATTCAAGATCACGTCCAAGAAATGTTGGCCAAAGGATTCGAGGCCACTGACATCTTGAATCGCGGCATGCTTTCCACCATGGAGGTGATCGGCGGCCGTTTTAAGAGCGGTGAAGTGTTCATTCCGGAGGTTTTGCTTTCGGCCCGGGCCATGAACGAGGCCTTGCAGACTCTGGAACCCTATCTTGCCAAAAGCAAAAAGGAAGCCAGCGGGAAGATCCTCATTGGAACGGTTCGCGGTGATTTACATGATATTGGCAAAAATATGGTCGTCACCATGCTGCGGGGAGTGGGGTTTGATGTTGAAGATGCGGGCGTCAACATCAAAACCGATGAATTCGTTAATAAGGTAGAGGCGCTAAAACCAGCGATTTTAGGGCTTTCGGCTCTTTTGACGACCACCATGCCTGAAATGAAAAAAATAATAATCGCCCTCAAAGAGCGGGGCCTGAGTGATAAAGTCAAAGTGATGGTTGGCGGTGCACCGGTAAACGCAAAATTTGCCCGGGAAATCGGCGCCGATGGATATGCCGCGGATGCCGGCGAGAGTGTTGATATTGCCAAACAGCTTTTGAGGTAAGTATTTTGCAACTAGGAGCTATTCGATTTAGGGGGTGATGGGTTGATACTCTGCCCGGGTGGCAAATATCCTGATTAATTAATTTAATAACATGTCATTGCTCAACCAGGAAATTACAGGTGGCCGAATTGCTTTGGTGGCCTGTCGCATCATGGAGCCCGAACTAGAAGCCGTCCGACAAGGCAATCAGTTGGTGGAGATCTTTTATCTTGATCAAGGGCTGCACCGGATCCCTCAGAAAATGGCCGATCAGGTGCAGGAAGCGGTAGACCAGGCATCTGTAACAGCGGACCGGATTGTACTCGGATATGGGCTTTGCTCAAACGGCATTGTGGGCGTCACCGCAAGGCAACAGGGGCTCATCGTGCCGCGATGCCACGACTGTATTGCCTTTTTTCTTGGTTCTGCCAAAGCCTATCAGGAAGATTTTGATTCGCGCCCCGGAACCTATTACCTGACCCCCGGATGGATTGCAGAACGCAAAGATCCTTTAAGTATTATCCGAAATGAATACGAACCGCAATTCGGGCGTGAAACCGCCGAATGGGTTAAACGTGAAGAGCTAAAACATTACACTCATATCGTTCTGATTGATACGGGGGTCACGGATCTGGAGCCCATGCGTAAGATCGCCCAGGAAAATGCCTGTTTTTTCAAAATGGAATATGTTGAGGTTGAAGGTAAAAGCTTAAAATATTTTAACAAGCTCGTAAAGGGTCCCTACCCGACCGAAGAATTTATTTTCCTGGATTCCGGAGCCGTGGTTACCCAAGAGATGTTTTTCTAAATAATCTCCGCCCAAACTCAAACATGACCAGTTAGTTGCCACAATGCTTTTCCGTACCAATGCGAACCTGTTTGGCTCAAAAACCTGCCACGCAGAATATCTGTCTTTAGAGCCCGCTGTTCTTAGTAACCGTCTTGGGCGATCACTATCTCGGAGCGAATATCTTTGATTTCAGGAATACCCCGGATCACATTGAGGATGTGATCCTTTTCGTTTTGGGCAGTTGTCATTCCATGGATGTCAAGCTTACCATTTTCCGGCACCTCGAATTGAAGCATGGCTATATTTACATTGTGCTTCAACAGCTCAGCCTCTACTTTTTTTAACAGTGAAAGCTTTTCCATAGCCTCCAATGCGGTTAGGCTGCAAGTACTAATTTCTTCTGCTGAGGCCAGATCGACAATGAAACGAGTGGCAGTTTCACGGCTGATTTTTTCAGTGTTGATTACTAAATCATACAGCGACGGATCATTCAAATCCATATGAAAGGCAAACTTGAAAAATCCATTGCGTTCGCTGTCGCTTTTACGAATTAATTTTCTCACGGCTTTCCGGCTCAGGTTATTTTCTTCCATCAGATTGTTAATGCGCTGTTTTTCTGAAGAATGGATTCGAACATGCAACGCACAGCCAAAGTCACACAGCAGCATTTGACTGCCGTGTCCGATAATAACGCCCTGGCCATGTCGGGCTACCTTATAAACAACGGCTTCCATTAGATCTAAATACATATCCGGTTTTTTGCCTAATATGCGATCGAACAATCCGGGTGCCGATTCATCCAGGCTTTTCAAATCCTCCGTACGGATACCCATTTCGCGGGCCTCTGCCTGAAGCCGATCATCATCAAAAAGTTCCATATTGAGTTGTTCTACAACTCGTCGTGCAATTGCGATGCCTCCACTGCCAAGACTCTTTGTTAGCGTAATCAGTGCCATAAGCACTCCTTAATATGCTATGAGATTACCGTCATCAGGTGATTTAGATTGAAATTTCTGGGCACAGTATATCAACTACCATCACTATTGTGCTGCAACTTATGTATGTCAAGGAACAACGGAATCTCAGCTCGGGTAGGCATCCAGCTCACTAAAATTGAAAAGACAAAAAACAGCACTCAAATTTCTTGAAATACTAACTACATTTCAGCATGTCATTAGATGAAGGCTTCATTAAAAGATTAAGAGGGGAGCTTCGTAGATTTAATGTCGTTGGGGATACAACTTGGTTAAAGGGAAAAATGGTAAAAAATATATTGAAAATGATGAACACCTGGTTGATATTGATCGCTGGGGAGAAAATCAGCGAGGGGAAATTACAATGCCTGGAATATCGACAGTACGGTTACCTTTAAAAAAAACATAAGCCGAGATTAATAGTCTAAACGTTAATTTGCCATAGTCTAACAGATTATTGCCCGGGACCAGATCTGGTATCGGAAAGCCAACAGTTAAGCTATCACTATACCGATTTTTCGAATATTTGAGTTCTCCGATTGAGATAATGGAGCAGTT
>CALANC010000386.1 GCA_937925895.1 uncultured Desulfobacterales bacterium | reverse complement strand
TGCCCGCTGGATACGGACGGTGACGGGGTCTATGACTATTTGGATAAATGTCCGAATACGCCGGCAGGAGTGAAAGTTGACATGAAGGGATGTCCGTTGGACACGGACGGTGACGGTGTCTATGATTATCTCGATAGATGTCCCGATACGCCCAAAGGTGCAAAAGTCAATGCCCAAGGCTGCTGGATTCTTGGCGGTGTTATATTTGATACCGGGAAGTGGAATATCAAATCAAGCTTCCACCCGAGGTTGAATGAAATTGTAACTGTTCTGAAAGGTAATCCGGCATTAAAGGTGGAGATTCAGGGCCATACAGATAATGTCGGCAGAGCGGCGTATAATATGAAGCTATCTGAAAGCAGGGCCGGAGCGGTGATGGAATATCTCGTGGGAAATGGGATAAACCCGGCACGTCTTACTGCCCAAGGTTTTGGCTTTACCAGACCGATTGCTGATAACGGCACCCCGGAGGGTCGGGCCCAAAACAGAAGGGTAGAATTGAAGCCTGTTCAATAGAGGAATAGTCTATACTGTCTTGATCTAAGATGGGGGGAGGCGACACAGTTGCCGCCCCCCATTATTTTTCTGGTGCATCTTTCAATACAGTGACACCGGTTGAACCGGGATGCGAGATCATGTGAACATCTCGTTGTGGAAATGGAATGGTTATCTGCGAGGATACCAAAGCCTGATAAACTGATATATTAACCGCATAAATGGTTTGGAAATATTGTTTGGTTGGCACCCAGTAACGCATACCAATATTGATGGCAGAGTCTGCAAATTCCTCGATACCAATTTGTGGCCCGGGCTCCGGCGTGATCTGGGGAAACTTTTTCAGTGTTTCCCTGATAACGTCAATCGCTTTTTGTGGATCGTTGTCATAAGCAATACCGACCCTGGTCTCAACCACTTTGTTTTCGAATGAATTCTGCAGTATTTCACCGATAATTTTATTGTTAGGAATGGTGATCCTTTCTTCATCTTCTGTGGTTAAAACCGTATACGCCAAATTAATTTCTTCTACCACGCCACCAACGCCTTTAACGTTAATTGTATTACCAACAACAAAAGGGCGTGTCAGTATGATCACTAATCCGGCGCCGTAGTTCGACAAAGGGCCTTGAATGGCAAAGCTGGCACCAAAAGCAACGGCGCCAATGGCAGCGATAAATGGTGCAATTGAAATGCCGAACTTGCCCAATGCCATAATGACAACAAAAACGAGTATCAAAACCTTAACCACGCTCCCGAAAAATTTTATCAAGGTGACATCCATCTCCCGCTGCCGGCCAATTTTTACCACCAGATTCGACGCCCACCGGGCCAATAAAAAACCGACGACTAAGATGACAATTGCACCGACAACCTGAAAACTGTAATTTACTAAAAATTCGGTAACCACATTAAATAAATTCTGTAGGGTTGCCATTTCTTCTTTCATATGAATCTCCTTTTTGTATGATATTTGTTAATTGGAATTTAATTGACGCCATTAAAGATGCACTCCCTAAAAAAGATTGTCTGTCGGCTTAAGCAAGGTTCTTTTTTGGAAACTGCTATAATGTTGAAATAAAACGACGGCGTTGTCAACATCCACGCTGGAGGATGTTCAACCGAAAGATTTTCAATCCGGTTGACGCTCAGAGGGATTTAGGATATTAAAATTGCAAAAAACAATCATTTCAACAAAGGACCAAATCATGATCCGAATCAACGAGAATTATCTTAAACTTCAGTCTTCTTATCTGTTTGTCGAAATTGCCGAGCGCGTATCCGAATATCAAAATCAAAATAAAGATGTCGAAATTGTCCGACTTGGAATCGGTGATGTAACGCGAGCGCTGCCTGATTCCTGCATTAGAGCATTTCAAAGAGGCGTTGAAGAAATGGCCTCTGATGCGACGTTTCGTGGTTACGGCCCTGAACAAGGTTATGAATTTTTAAGGGAAAAGATTGCGCTAAACGACTTCCAGGCAAGAGGAGCAGATATAAATGCGGATGAGATTTTTGTCAGCGACGGCTCAAAATGTGATAGCGCCAACATTCAGGAGTTATTTGCTTCGGATATAACTCTGGCCATCCCGGATCCGGTCTATCCGGTTTATCTTGACACCAATGTCATGGCGGGCAGAACCGGATTGTTCAATGAGGGCAGATACGATAAAATTTTATATCTGGAAAGTCTACCTGAGAACGGCTTTGTTCCGTCTTTACCGGAAACACCTGTGGATCTGATTTATCTATGTTTTCCCAATAATCCCACGGGTGCAACCATTTCTGAAGAGACCTTAAAAACCTGGGTGAAATTTGCCCATGAAAACAAATCTCTGATTCTTTTCGATGCGGCTTATGAAGCATTCATCAGGGACTCGACGCTTTGCCACTCCATTTTTGAGATCGAAGGTGCCCGTGAAGTGGCTATTGAGTTTAGGAGCTTTTCAAAAACGGCCGGTTTTACGGGAACGCGTTGCGCCTATACGGTTGTCCCCAAAACGTGTATGGCCTATGACGCTAAGGGACAAAAGCATTCAGTACATGCGTTGTGGAATAGGCGACAATCTACCAAGTTCAACGGTGTTTCTTACCCGGTACAAAAGGCGGCTGAAGCGGTTTACAGTGAAGAAGGGAAGCCTC
>CALANC010000385.1 GCA_937925895.1 uncultured Desulfobacterales bacterium | reverse complement strand
ATACCTTCCTTGGCTGAGGCAAGAATTGCTTTGCCCGGATCAAGACCCAGGTCTTCTTTTATTTGTTTTTTAATCCTGCCGATATCAGCTGAAGGCAGATCTATCTTGTTAATCACAGGGATAATTTCAAGATTGTTCTCCATAGCCAAGTAAAGATTTGCCAGAGTCTGTGCTTCCACCCCTTGGCTGGCATCTATCAGAAGCAACGCGCCTTCACATGCGGCAAGTGACCGAGAAACTTCATAAGTAAAATCCACATGACCAGGCGTATCTATAAGATTCAAGGAATAGACCTGGTTGTTTTTTGAAGTATAGGGCAGACAAATGGTCTGACTTTTGATTGTAATTCCGCGTTCCCTCTCAATGTCCATTGTGTCGAGAATCTGATCTTTAAAATCCCGATCCAGTACAACATTGGTTGCCTGGATTAAGCGATCGGAAAGTGTTGACTTGCCATGATCAATATGGGCAATTATGCTAAAATTTCGTATATTTTTCATCTGTGATGTTCATGGGCTTTTTCAAGTTCCTGGCACTCAAAAGGCTATTGACACCATGTATCATTCCAGTTATATCATTTGTTAAATTGGATGCTGCAATTTTTTTTTAAAATGACCTTGAGCAAATCATTTGTTTTACGAGTTCTTCAAAGTTATAGAACCCGTATGCTTATCAGATTATCTTTGAACGTGTCAACCCGGGCATTTCGGGCACCAGACGCCTATAGGGCTTTGAGAATCGGCCACGCGGATAGAAAATGAATGATCACATTTTGATCGTCGACGACGATGAATCTATAAAAAATTCGATGCAAGATTTTATTAAAAGCTCCGGATACCCGACCCTCGCTGCGTCAAGCGCCGAAGAAGCACTTGAGATAATTAAATCGAACCGTGTTGATGTAATCATAACAGATATAATTTTACCAAACAAAGACGGCTTAGAACTTACCCGAATGGTAAAGGAAGGTTATGATATAGACGTAATTGTGATGACAGGTTACAGTGGTAAGTATTCTTATGGAGAAGCCATAAACCGGGGCGCCAGCGATCTTGTTTTTAAACCCATTCGTTTTGAAGAACTTTTGCTCAGAATGAAAAGAGTATTAAGAGAGCGACACCTCAATAAAGAGCGCGTAAGAATACTGGGAAGGTTAGAGAAGCTTGCAATAACTGACGGTCTTACCAAATTATACAATTTAAGACATTTTTACAGTCAGCTGGAAATAGAAATAGACCGATGTAATCGATACGGCCATTCACTTGCACTTTTGCTTTTGGATATCGACCATTTCAAGATATATAACGACACGTATGGACATCTTGAAGGCGATCAGGTGCTCATACGATTAGGTCAGATTATTAAATCATGCCTCAGAACTATGGATTCCGCTTATAGATATGGAGGGGAGGAATTTACCATTATTCTGCCTGAAACAACCGGTAAAGAGGCACAAGTCGTTGCAAACAGGATAAAGACGGCTGTGGAGTTAGAATGCTTTTTGCCGGAACCGGGAAAAATCTTTACAATAACCATAAGCATAGGTGTTACCGAATTTTTAAAAAAAGAACCCATATCAGAATTTATTCAAAGGGCCGACAAAGCGATGTATAAATCGAAAGATGAAGGTCGAAATAGAATTACCACCCTCTATGCAGAAAATGCATCCTGATAAAATCCCCGGCAATTAATCTTCCCTTACTTGCGGAATTGATTCACGATAAATGTAATAAAAAAAACAAAAGATGCCAGTGTGACGATGGTTGCACCGGATGCCAAATCAGCATAATAAGAAATTATGAGGCCCCCTATGGTGGAGAACAGCGCTATGGAAATTGAGGTGGCAATCATCGAAACATAGCGTCGCGTCATCTGCAAAGCCGCTGCCCCGGGAATTACCAGCAGCGCCGAAACCAGGATGATGCCTATAATCTTCATACTGATGACAACGGACAGGGCGAGAATTGTTAGAAAAAAATGATCGAGAAGGGCGACAGGCATACCACTTACAAAGGCAACTTCCCGGTCGTAGGCAACAAACAGTAACTCTTTAAAGAAAAGAGCCATGGATGAAAGGACCAGACCTCCAAGTACAGCAATGATTATCAGATCCTGCCTGGTTATGGCCAGAATATTCCCGAAAAGGAGTCCGAATAGATCCACGTTGTATTGATCTGACATACCGATAAAAATAACACCCAGCGCCATGGCAAGTGAAAAAAGGATTCCTATAGCTGCATCTGAGCTCAGTCTACCCTGTTTCTCGATATACCCGATAGCATTCGACACGACCACGGCGAAACCCACGGCGGTGAGAATAGGGGAAATACCCAACAGCGAACCCAGGGCAACGCCGCCAAAGGCCGAGTGGGCCACACCAACACCAACAAAGGATAAACGGCGCAAGACGACGAAGAACGAAACCACAGCCAGAACCAGGCTCAACATGATTCCGGCCAAAAAGGCATTCTGCATAAATTTGAGACCCAATAGTTCAATCATCGTCTTCGTGCTTGTGATAACAGGTTACGCATTTTGGTTCGTGAACGATAAATTTAAGGTCCTTTCCATAAACCTTCTCAGTGATATTTGGCAGAAAACAGGAATCTGGGTCACCATGATAGTGAAGCTGTCTGTTGAGACATGCTACTCGATCCGCATGTGCGGTAATGACTCCGATATCATGTGACACCATAATAACGGAGATTCCCTGTTCATTTCTCAGCCACACCAGCAACTCATAAAAGTCTTCCTGGGCCACACTATCGATTCCGGTTGAAGGCTCGTCCAAAACCAACAACTTCGGTTTTGACGCTAGCGCCCTGGCAATATTCACCCGCTGTTTCTGGCCGCCTGATAAAACGTCGAAGGGCTTTTTTTTGAATTCGGCCATATTGACTTGAGCGAGCAAGTCTATGGCAATCTGTTTGCTCTTCCGGTCAGGTCGTTTAAAAAATCCAAGCCGGTTATAAAGCCCCATGAGGACCACATCCAATACGGTGACGGGGAAGGATCGATCCGCGTGGGAAATTTGGGGGAGGTACCCGATTTCGAGTCTGCCGCGTTTATCCGGGTTGTGTCCGAACAATTTTACCGAACCTTTTTTGGGAGGAATAAGTCCTAAAATAACATTAAGCAAGGTGGTTTTTCCACCACCGTTCGGTCCCACAATA
>CALANC010000384.1 GCA_937925895.1 uncultured Desulfobacterales bacterium | reverse complement strand
AGAATTGGGAGGAACTGTTCGTATAAGGCAAAGCCGGTAGATAAATTATACTGGTTGGATGAGAGGAGCCGTATGAATCGAGAGGTTCACGTACGGATCTGTGAGGGCCTGGGGGTGAAATTCCCCCGGGCTACTCGACTAAAAGTGCAAGTATCAGCGGCTTAATAATTTTGTGATATCGTTTTTTCAAAATGGGCAAATCCATTTGACAGGGTTTGCCTTTTTTCATTTTATTGATATATGTAATGAACAAGAATTGGTTTCATTAAGGGTTTTTGACAGTAACCACAAGTTTGATTTCGATTAGGAAGTTTGAATTTTCGGAAAATTGCGATATGGGAAGTTGTAACCTAAATATAGGAAAGGAAAGGCATGAATTTGAGTAAAGTTGCATTTGTAAAAACAGAAGATAGGGGGAATGGCGTAAAATCTTCTATATCTACCCTTGGGCTCAATCCCGCAAAAAATAAAGATGTTCTTATTAAACCAAACTTTAATACTGCTGATCCCACTCCTGGCTCCACTCACAATGACACTTTGATGGCACTTGTAGATGAGATTTGGAACATGGGAGCCAAATCTATCAGTTTAGGTGAGAGAAGCTATCCACCTACTCAGGAAGTTATGGATAAAAAGGGTATAGTTCCTCTGTTAAAGCAGAAGGATGTTCATATTATTAATTTTGATGATTTGGAAAAAAAGGATTGGGTTGAATTTAAGCCGGAGCATAGCCATTGGAAAAATGGATTTCGTATAGCAAGGCCTATTCTCGAGACAGAATGCCTTATATCCACTTGTTGTTTAAAAACCCACCAATTTGGAGGGGTATTTACTCTATCGCTTAAACTACATGTAGGAGTAGTTCCCACATTTCGGAATGGGTATCAATATATGGATGAACTGCACCAATCTCCCTATCAACAGGAGATGATAGCAGAAGTTAATCAACCCTTTTCGCCTGACATAATAGTGTTGGATGGAATCGATGCTTTTACAGACGGTGGACCAGCCATTGGAGAGCGAGCGAAAGGGAATATCTTTTTAGCATCAAGCGATCGTGTCGCCATCGATGCAGTTGGCGTAGCTGTGCTCAAGACCATTGGCAGTAATGAGGCTATTATGAAACGGAAGATTTTCGATCAGAGACAACTTGCAAGGGCTTCAGAGCTTGATATAGGTGTCTCATCTCCTTCTGAAATTGAAATTATGTCAGCAAATCGCGAAAGTATGGAGTTCAGAGCTGAAGTGGCTCAAATATTATTATCTGGGTGAACAGTGGAAGAAAAATGATATTTTAATGGGCAGAGTTAGAAATAGTTCCTCCCTTATTAAATTTACGATATATGTAATCGGACCTAATTGATGTTGGACTGTGCTTTTGGTAGATGTAATATTCGGGAATTGAGGGTTCATGGGCCTCCCACTACCTAACAGCACCTATTTTACCCAATATAATCTAATCTTGCAAATAGTGTGGTTTTTATATACATGCTCTCCTAATAGACTCTCTTTTGAAATCAATCCTCTAATCTCTTCAATCAGTTACCCTTTATTCGGAGGGCGTTACGATGGAGAAACCCCCAAAAAAAGTAAGATACGTTTTTCCAATTATTTTGATATTAGTTTTTGTGTCCTTGCTTTTCTTATTACGTTCCTTCGTAACGAAATTTTTTCTAATTCAGACCTCTAAAAACCCAGCTCTAATAAATACCTCTAAATTCTCAGACCTCGACGAATCTTCGTTAGAAAGAGAAATATTCAATGAAATTAATCGCAAAAGGCTTGAACTGGAGAATACTCCTCTGGAATGGGATGAAAGGATTTACCAAGCTGCAAAAGCTCATAGTTTATATCTCCAAACACATAAAGCCTTCTCACATCAGAACGTTGAAGGAGCAAATTTGACAGACCGTTTGAGAAACGAAGATCTTTTCTTCATAGTGGCTGCTGAAAATCTTTTTATGCTTAATGCAGGCACAGAAAATATACCTGATCTTGTTGTGGAGGGTTGGATGAAAAGCCCGGGACATAGGTGGGTGATTGTAGATAGGGATCATTTCTATACTCATGGGGCCGTTGGGGTTACTTGCAATAAGTCATCTTGTTATGTGACTTTTAATTGTGCTGATTTTATAGTCAGCAAAAACGGGAAATTAAGACCACATCATTACGTCTACGTCAATCTAAATGATGAATCACTTGGTTTTCAAGAATCTTATCCTGTTAATATTAAAATCAAATCATCGAGTCCAGTGGACACATATTTCTTTGATTCATTTAGCAAAATGAATGATTTTATTAAAACAGGTTCAGACATTTCGGATGATAAAATCATGAACACTACGAATATTTCTGATAGAAGAGAAGCGGAAAAAGACTCTTACATCTTAATCAAAAACAACTCTGATTCAATCACTGATGTAAGTTATGAACTAATTTATAATTAAAGAGGAGAAAGGAGAACGCTAAATTCGCTTGATTAGCCGATGTTTGATTACTGCTTTCTATCGTGATTTATCCTATCTCAAAATGCTTGCGATTTTGGTTTGTAATCATCAACTCAAGACCTGTTTTATTGAAATGACCTCCAGAATATCAGGGGGCTAAAATTTTTGTGATATCGTTTTTTCAATGGGGTAAATCCGTTTGACAGGGTTTGCCCTTTTCATTTTGATGATATATGTAACTATCAAGAAACGACTTCAGCTTGTGCGTATGCCAAGATCCTTCCAATATGGCAATTCACTCATTATCTATGTGTATTTAATCACTTGCTGGTCTATTGTGATAGCACTACTTGTTAACAAAGCTCAAGGCAGTGTCCTGGTCGCGATCCTTTTCCATGAAAGTGCTAATTTTATAGCGTTT
>CALANC010000383.1 GCA_937925895.1 uncultured Desulfobacterales bacterium | reverse complement strand
TGGCATCATTTAGGGAAGTAACTCATTGTTACAGACGAAAGCCAACGAAGGACTGGCCCTACAATTTTTATACGATGATCCATGCCAAGGATGAAGCATCATGCCGTGCGATAGCCTCCACCTTGGCGGCGGCAACTTCGGTTGGTGATTACACCCTTCTCTTCAGTCGTAAAGAATTGAAGAAAACATCAATGAAATACTTTTCTAGCAAAGACGACAATTAATCATATCCGTATTCTGTGCGACGCGACATACCACATATTCTTCTTATCAACCCCTGGATACATGATTTTGCTGCCTATGATTTCTGGGCCAAACCCCTTGGTCTTCTTGCCCTCGCCTCTATACTTAAAAATTATGGTTATCATGTGACCTATTTGGATTGCCTTGATCGTTTCCACCCAAAAATGCCCAAAACAAACCCTTTTAACCGAGATGGGCGGGGACCTTATCTGAAAATGCCCATTCAAAAACCCCGAGGTCTTGAAGACATATCACGCAACTTTTCGAGATATGGAATAAGGAGACAGTGGTTCAAGGATGACCTTCTTTCACTAAGGCAGCCTGATCTCATCTTGATAACTTCGATGATGACCTACTGGTATCCTGGAGTACAAGAAACGATAAACGTCACTAAGGAAATTTTTCCTCACGTACCGATTATTCTGGGGGGTATTTATGCCAGTCTCTGTCATGACCATGCAGTAATCAATTCGGGTTCAGACCGTGTTGTCACAGGGTCCGGGGAGGAGCAAATTTTAAAGATTGCAGGAGATTACACGAATTTTTCTGGCACCGGCTATCTCGAATCCGGCGATCTTGATACCTACCCTTATCCCGCATTTGAGCTTCAAGGCACCATTGGTTATATTCCGTTGCTAACATCAAGAGGATGCCCTTTCGCATGTAAATACTGTGCATCTCATTTTTTAAACCCAAAAAGGATGACCCGCAGTCCTGAATATGTGGTAGAAGAGATTAAGTATTGGCATGAAAAGCATGGAGTAATAGACTTCGTTTTTTACGATGACGCTCTCTTAGTGAATGCTGAAAACCATGCCATACCCATACTCGAAGGAATAATAAATGAAAAACAAAAGGTCCGTTTCCATACACCCAATGCAGTTCACATCAGTCAAATTACGAAAAAAGTCGCACGTCTGATGTTTCAGGCAGGTTTTAAGACGCTGCGTCTTGGACTTGAAACCGCCCTATTTGAAAAGAGGCAGGAATTGGATCAAAAGTTAACGGAGAAAGAATTTAAAAAAGCAATTTCCTGTCTTCTAGAAGCAGGGTTTAACAGGGACATGCTGGGCGCATATTTGATGGTGGGTCTTCCGGGACAAGATATGAAGTCCATTGAGACTTCCATACAGACAGTGAAACACAACGGCATCACTCCGGTGCTTGCTTACTATTCTCCCATCCCCCACACGGCATGGTGGGACCAAGCGGTAAACTCTTCTCGTTATGATCTGGAATCAGATCCTGTTTTTACAAACAACGCCATACTTCCTTGCCAGCAGGCGAAATTTTCTTGGGAAAATATTTCATACCTCAAAAGTCTTACCACCGTTTAGGCGGTATTCTCATCGTTGTTTAACAAAATATCAATAATTTTTTCGATATAGTTCTCAGCTTTACTGATATGGAAAGTACATGAACCCGCTCCATGGTGTCCTCCGCCTTCAAACTGCGATAGCATCAGCCCAACGTTGACATTACAATTTTTATTGAAAATACTGTGCCCAACACTCACGGAGACCTTTTCTCTATCGTTTTTGTCATACCGGATTTTTACACTCACCACAGCCTCGGGAAACAATGAATAAACCAGAAAACGATTTCCGGTGGGTGTTTTGGGGAATGAGCGAAAATCAGTAACAGAAACATGTTCGATTAATTTGGTGTTTGCCTTTAAAATTTTTTGATATTTACTATTCTGCTCAATGGTGGATTTACATCGCTTTTTTACTTCAGGATCATCAAGAACTTTTTTTATGTCATATTTTCTTAGCAAATGAACAAGCTTGTTCCAATAGTCCTCGTCATGTTCATCGCGCCCCAAAACCGTCATCGAGAGCAATACATAGTCATACTTTTCCGGATACAGAACCTCGTCCAAAGACAGGTTGGCCGAATCTATTTTGTCGGTTTCTCTGATTAATTCGCTGTAATCGTGTCGGAACCTTTCTTTATAATATTCGAAAATGACACCTGCCGCCGAAGGGGCTATTTTGAACGATCCTTCGAAGGGTTTATCGATTCGGTTTGAATAGTGATGGTCAAACCATAACGAACACCTTTCATCATAGGGCAGATTGGCAATAATATCTCCCTCTTGAACATCAATCAGATCTTGTTGTAGTTCATTGGGTTGAACCCATTTCACAGGTTCTTTTACATTCTCCGCTTCATAGAGAAGCGCAGCACTCACAACGCCGTCAAAATCGGGTCTGCTGATAATCCGCATATTACACACTCCAAAAATTGGGTAACATCGCAATGACACGTTCTATACTATTAAACGATCATATTTTCAATGTATTGTCATACCCATCCCGGATTTGGTAACCTGCAAAAGGATGAAAACCAATTGACTATATGAATAAATCCTATATATTATCTGAATCTTGCGTGCAAAATTCAGGTATTAACAAAAGAGAATTTTAAAAAGAATAAAATAGGAGAGCCACACCATGTTACATTTGACTGCCGTTGATCTGAAAAAAACAAAAATAGAATCACTGGTTATCCCCGTTTGTGAGGATAAGGAGATACACGATGACAAGATCATTTCCGCCTTGATTAGAGACGCTATGAAAATAAAAGAATTCAAGGGAGACAAAGGCGATGAGGTTGCCTTTTATAATCTGCCTGGGGTCAAAGCGGTAAGAGTAATTTTTCTCGGAATCGGGAAATTTGAAAACATCGATTTGGAGGCATTGCGTTCTCTCGTCGGTAAGGCGGTAAAAATTGTAATCAAGAAAAAGCTTTCAGAGGTGTTTATTGCTGTTCCTTCGGCAAAAAAAATAAAAAGGGAAATGTCATCTGTTCTGGAAGCAATGCTTGAAGGCAGCTACCTGGGGAACCATTTATTTGATAAATACAAAAAAGATAAAAAGTTTAAACCCGTAAAAAAGATAAGCTTTGTTGTAAAACCTGATGAATTAAAAAAATACAACAGAATATCGTCACAAGTTACAACCGTTTGTCAAGGGACTGTCCTTGCAAGAGAATGGGTCAGCATGCCGCCGAATGACAAAACCCCCGAGCGCTTGGCACGATCAATGGTGTCGTTTGCAAGAAAAGAAAATATAAAAACCACCGTATTGACGGAAAAAAAACTGAAGCAAATGAGATTCAGGACGATGCTGGCAGTTGCAGCGGGCAGCCAGAACAAACCCAGAATGGTCATTTTAGAATATAGCCCAAAGGGGGCTAAACAATTAGTAGCTCTTGTTGGGAAAGGGGTAACCTTTGACTCTGGGGGCATCAACCTCAAGCCCTCGGCAGCGCTCGATGAAATGAAATTGGATATGTCAGGTGCTGCAGCGGTTGCGGCAACACTTATTACCGTTGCAAAGCTTAAATCGAAGGTAAAAGTTATCGGCGTTATCCCCATTGTTGAGAATATGCCCTCTGGAAGTGCTTCACGTCCGGGAGATATTGTTAAAAGTTATGATGGGAAAACTGTGGAAATCGGGAATACAGATGCCGAAGGGAGATTGATCCTGATCGATGCCATATCTTATGCTGTAAAAAAATATAAACCTCAAATCCTCATAGATATAGCCACATTGACCGGTGCTTGTGTGGTTGCTTTGGGCGAAAAGATTGCCGGTGCTTTTTCATTTGATGACAAATTGGCAGAAGATATTATATTTTCCGGGGAAAAAACACACGAGCGTTGTTGGCGGATGCCGCTCCCTAAAGATTACAAAGAGCTTCTCAAGAGCGATTTTGCGGACCTCAATAATATGAGCAGTACGCGTTATGGCGGTGCTATAACCGCCGCGTTATTCCTGTCAGAATTTGTGGGAGATACCCGTTGGGCTCACATTGATATTGCCGGTCCGGCTTATGCTAAGAAGGAGTCCGCATATTGTGGTGCCGGCGGAACCGGCTTCGGGGTGAGGTTGCTAGTTGACCTGCTTGAGAAACTGTAAGCTAAAATGTCTCTGCTTCAAACTCAACAAAATGATCGCCTACTATTTTTAAAAGATGAAGCTGTTTTTGTGCATTCCCGTTATTATCAAATGAAGTGAGCCCTGTTACGCCTTCAAAATCTCGAAGGGTTCTAATTTGATTTTGAAGTTCACTCCTTGATCGAATATCATCTCGGCCGATCAATTGAAACAGCATCATGGCAGTATCATAGGCAATCGCTTCAATAAATCCGGGCTTTTCATCATATGTTTCACCGAATAATTTAACAAAATCTTTTACTTTTTTTTTATCACTTTCACCAAAAAATCCATCAACCAGAATTGCCCCCTGAACAAATTGCTTGGCCATTTCTATGAGTCTGTTGGAATGCCAAAGGTTGGTTCCCAAGAGTTGGATGCCCACAATATCATAAAAAGCCAGCTGGGGTAATATGAGGCCTGATGTGGTTGGACCGTCAGGAATAAAGATGGCGTCGAAATCAATAATCGGAGCGGTATGTTTAAAAGATGTCCGGCGACCTTTATTTTCAAGATGTTTAGACTCCTCATTATGAAACTCTACTAAATTTTTAATTGGTTCGGCGAAATCCGTCTGGCCCGGGACATAAGATTCAATAGCAACAACTTCTCCTCCGGAAGCCAACACCTCGTCCTGGAACAAGGCCATAAACGTCTTTCCATACTTGTCATCGGGGTGAAGGATCGCAAAGCGGCTAAATCCAAGTGCGTCTATGGTATAGGATACGATTGTTTCCACCTGCATTTCAGGTGTAATAAAATTTCTAAAAACATAATTCCCAATATCTACAATGCTATCTTTCTGGCTAAACGTAATTATGGGAATTCTTTCTTCCTGGGCTTGATAAATTGCAGTTTCGTGAGTCGTTGCCGGGCCGATAATCGCCCCCACTTTTTCTTTTGACAATTCCTTAACCGTTAAGACCGCTTTGTCAGGATCAGATTCCGTGTCCTTTACAATCATTTTTATAGCAGGATGACCCTTTTGTGAGGTAAATGTGGCCAGAGCAAGCTCAATGCTCTTCAATATCTTATTCCCATAAATTTTATAATGGCCGCTAAGAGGCAGTAGACATCCTATGGTGTAACGCTGAAAGATAAACTTTTTATCAATTTCTTCGATGGTGATTTTTGCTTGTTGTATTTTCTCGTGCCTTGGGAATTTTTTAATGAACTCAGATAGCAAGCTGACAGCATCTTCATATTCTTTTTTTTCAAACTTGCTCATTCCCAGCCTGTAAGTCATGTCATCTATGGGAAGCTCGTCTTTCATTTGTGTCAAAAGAGACATAATTTTTTTTGGAGCAACCTTTGTGGCGGCCGACTCAACCTTATCAATGATCTTCTTTGCTTTTTTATCGTCAGATTTTGTTAATGCCTTTAGGTAGGAACCCAGAGCATTTAACGGAGAATCGATCGCAAAATAGGAATCACCGAGAATCATCTGTTTTTTGAGAATATGAATGTCGGTTACTGTGCCTTCGAGTGCCCGGGCTGACTGGTGTATTACTTCTTTGAATTTTCCTTCGTTAAAAAGCGTCCTGAGGATTTCCACTCGTGCATCGGGTACAACCAGGCTGTCAGGATATTTTTCAATCAAGCGTTTATATATTTTTCGCGCTTCACTGTTTTTACCCCAAACCGTTTGAATAAACCCTGTTTTCATCAACGCTTCAGCAGCCAGGTGCCCGTCAGGAAAACGTGAAAGATAGTCGGCGTAAAATTCCAGAGCCTTTTTATAATCTTTTTTTTGAAACCTTTTTTCCGCCTTTGAAAACTGTGCGTCTCCTGGATGGAATTTAACAGGTTGGGGAGGGGGGATCGGTCTTGGACCGCATGCCCATAAAAGCAAGGTGACAAATAAGATGAACATCCGGTTGCGAGGTTTCATAAAGACAAGATTTTTTTACATGGAATTTTAACTGGTTGATGTTAAAGGCAAAAATTAATTCAATATTAACGTGAGCCTTAAAAAAGCATATATCATTTTATTTTGACATGCAATCGTATTTGTTTTATATAGGTTGAATTGTTTGTGCTTAATAGAGCGCATTAAAATAATAACGGTTTAAAAAAAACGACTTCAACTTAGCTATAATATTTGGGGACGAAAATGGCAAATACCAAAAAAAAGAGCTATTTTTCCATATCTGAAATTGCGAACGAATTTAACGTTAACAAAAGTATTATTCGTGCCTGCGAAGACAAGAAACTCATCGCCCCCCGCATCACGAAACTGAACAAACGCCTCTACAGCCAGTATGATCGAGCCAGGTTAAAACTAATTTTATACTGCGAAGCAACCGGATACTCTCTTGATCAGGTGGTTGATTTGATCGGTATCCCTGATGCAACGTTAGGAGAGATTGAACGACTCGAACAAGGGTTGGAATATGGAGAAAAAAAACTGGATGAGCTCACAAAGCGCAGTGAAGAATTGGATTTTCATAAAAGAACCAGCATCTTGACCGACATTAATTTGCTGCGTGAATATGTGAAAACGTTAATAGTCGTAAAAACAGAAATAGGGGACGAAGTTGAGGCAAAACCTAGTCCTCTGGTTATTGAGAAAAAAGCAGTAGAAGAACTGGTGCAGAGACCCGAGAAAAAGTTCGAAAAACGGCCCATGAGAATAGCTCCCATATTTGCTGTTGGAGTTGCGCTAATTTTAATCGCAGGTGGATATTTCTACTATCAGAGTGCTACCAAAACGAAGCCTGTTAAACTGGCTCAAAAAGAAAAGGTTGAGACCAGAAAAGTATATCATAACGTTGTGCCGCCAGATAATACCGCTGACCAGCAAGGTCTGTCCTCAGATTCACTTGAAACAACTGAATCGTCTCCAACAACTCAGGAAAACCTATTAACAGAAGAATCAGAGGAAACTGTTGGTGAAGAGACTCCCAAGAGTCCGGCGACAACAACAATTTTATTAAGCAAAGCATTTCCGGAAAAAGAGATTGAAAAAGAGATCAAGGAAGCAGTTCCTGAGCCGGAGGTAAAGGAGGAGCCTGCTGTTGAGAAACCCGTAGAACCAGAAAAGATGGTTGCAGCCGCGCCGAAAGAGGGAATAAAAGAAGAGGTCAAAGAAGCACTCAAGGAAGCCGTTCCTGTGCCTGAGAAAAAAGAGATACCCCTTGTTGCGCCGCCGAAGGAGCCTGAAAAGTTTGTCGCAGCCGTGCCGCAAAAGGAGATAAAAGAAGCCGCCCCTGAGCCGGAGGTAAAGGAGAAGCCTGCTGTTGAGAAACCTGCCGAATCTGAAAAGATAGTCGCTGCTGTGCCAAAAGAAGAGATAAAAAAGGAACTAAAGGAAGTCGTTCCTGTGCCGGAGATAAAGAAGAAGCCTGAAAAGGTTGTGGCGGCTGCTCCGAAAGAGAAGATAAAAGAGGCGCCAGCAGGTATGCCTCCGAAGGCGCCTGAAAAGATAATCGCAGCCGCGCCGCAAGAAGCAATAAAAGAAGCTGTCCCTGCGCCGGAAATTAAGAAGGAACCGGTGGTCGAAAAGCCCTCAGAGCCGGAAAAGCCGGTGGCAGTCGTACCCATAAAGGAGATAAAAGAAGAAGTCAAAGAAGTTGTGCCTGCGCCTGAATTAAAGGAGGAACCGGCTGTTGAGAAGGCCGTCCAAACGGAAAAGACGGTCGCAGCTGAGCCAAAAGAAGAGATCAAAGAAGAACTCAAGGAAGCCGTTCCTGTGCAGGAGATAAAGAAGGAGCCTGAAAAGGTTGTGGCAGCCGCGCTGCAAGAGGAGATAAAAGAAGCCGCCCCTGCTCCTGAGATAAAGGAGGAACCGGCTGTTGAGAAGCCTGCAGAACCTGAAAAGATAGTCGCAGCTGCGCCGATAGAGGAGATAAAAGAAACAGCTCCTGCTCCTGAGATAAAGGAGGAACCGGTTGTTGAGAAGCCTGCAGAACCTGAAAAGATAGTCGCAGCCGCGCCGCAAGAGGAGATAAAAGAAGACGCTCCTGCACCGGAAGTAAAGGAGGAACCGTCAGTCGAACAGCCCTCAGAGACGGAAAAGCCGGTGGCTTTCGCCCCTGACGAAGAAAAAGTGGAAACCCCCATAACGGAAACTGGAAAAGATCAACAGGAAAAACCCGGTCCAGCAGCTAGCGAAGATGCCGAACAGACGCCGGCTCCGACAGAAAAACAAGAAGACACCGGTTCAACATCCACAACAGAGGAAACGGATGAGAAATTAATGGCGTCGAAAGAGGAGGTAAAAGACCAAGTAGACCCATCCGACCGCCTGAATTCCTTTTTGCGGTTGTACTGTTTAACTTATGAATCAAAAGATGTTGATAAGTTTGCCACCTTCTTTACCCTTGATGCCCTCGAAAACAACAAACCTTTTCGTGACCTACTGCCTAAATATCGCAGAAATATGGAGCTGATCGAATCATTTCAATACAATATTGAATTGACAGATTATTCTCAAGTAGCTGAAACGGATCTAGTCAGAATTAAAGGGAAATATTTTATCAAATATCTCATGCCCGGTGGAACCTGGAAGGAAAATAATGGGAATATTTCTATGGAGCTCGCAGAAAGCGGGGATTCATTTCTGGTAAAGCGGCTTGAATATGGTAAATAACTACAAGCCATCTCAAAAACACATCTGACGCTCTGATTACGGTGTTGCGCGCCTCTTCAAAATGCTCACATACTCCCATGTATGCTGCGCTTTTTCATCGGCTCGCGCCTTGTTCTTTTAGGTAATCTGCATTTTTGAGATGGCTTGTAATAATTTTCCTAATCGTGTTAACCACAACAGCAAAAATACTACTACATCTGCAGTCCCACTGTTTCATTACTTTACGCTATTAGCAGATAGACGCAGTGCTTCAAGTTCAAACATGAAAATACGAATTTCAAAGATTGCCGATGTCTTGCTTATCAGCGTAGCACTTCTCTTATTTAGCCTCACATCCGCCTTTGCCGATGACATCATAACCTTTAAATATTTTTTTTCAGATAGATTTTACTATGGAGAGAATCCGTTGGGCAACGGAGAAGATCCGCAATTTATCCGAACAAAAGAAGCAATTGAGGCAGCATGTAAGGTATGGGAAAAGGCTACGAACGGTAATATCGTATTTACCCTAGCAAACAACCAGGAAGATGCAGACATAATTTTTGAAGGTTGGTCAATTAAAGGTCCAAAAGTATCCTTACAGGATGGGACCATCTGTATCAACGGGTACGGCAATCTGCATCTATTTTCTGATTATTTTCCGGAATCGCATGGGATCACCATATTTGAAGATTGTAACACAATTTGTAACTATCCTGGAATTCTCGATGCTGCTAATGCTGACAGCAATCACCGGGCGAGGATATTTTTCAACCTGAAAAATTCGCAAGGCACACCAGCACCTTGGTATTACAAAACGGATGCGGACAAAGTATCTTATGTCGAAGCGAAAACGGATGTGATCAGATTAACAGCCCATGAAATTGGTCATGCGCTCGGGTTTTGCGGGCGTCCTGACGAAAACTCCGAAGGGTGCGACAAGGTTCCGGAATGCAAAAAACACAATGCCTCCATCATGTGCAAAGATCAGGTGCTCTGTTATCAGGAAGGTGAAGATGGTGAAATCATGCTTGGCGGCATGGATGATATCGATCGTTTGGGCGTTCGTGATCTCACGGCATTTGACAAGGGGAGGCTCGGTGAAAAATTTTTCCCGGCTACAAAAATATTGTATGGCAAGGTAAAAGATGCTGATGGAGGACCCATAATTGATGCTGTAGTAACTACAGGTAATGAAAAACTTACAGCTAAAACAGATCGTAACGGGATCTACTCACTATGGCGTGTTCAACCCGGAACCTATACCGAAAAAGGGCACAACCCAGAAACCGACCAGTCTCTTGGAGAGATAATCACGATAACTGAAAATGCGCCGAATATCATCGTAAAAGATTTTAAATTTATTCGAGACCGTCTGAATATACAGGCGAACAGTCGGGCAATATCACCGTCCGGATCATTTGATGATGCTTACTCCTTTGAAGCGACCTTCTCAGAACTTGATAATGATCAACAATCTTCAGTCAGTCTTTTCGTTGACGGTTCAGAAGTACACCAATTTCTTATGCCGGCTGCCGATCCAAATCCAGTATATACTTTCTCCTTCTTCAGTTTAAAGGACGTCAAACCCGGATCACACCACTATGCTTTCAAAGCTTCAAATGAAGAAGGAAAATGGTTGCAAACACTGAGTGGCTCCTTTCTGGTGAACAGACCTTCTAACATCCAATTGGTCACCAAAGCCGATCCAAAGACGGTTTCGGTTGGAAAAGACAATAAAACGACAATTACTGCCTGGTTGAGAGATGACAGGGGAACTTCTTTGGGCGGAGAGACTATTCTATTTCGGACAAACTTTCCCGGCTTTTTTAATCCTGCAAATGGGCAGGCGGTTACCGACTCCGAAGGTCAGGCAAAAATTGCTTTTACTCCTGTTTCCAGTGGCAAGGTAATTATTGCCGCCATTCCACCCTATGGAGCCGCGGCTTCAACTACTGTATCCAGTAACTCTCCGGCTGTCCGCCTATCATTTAAGATTTACCCGCTCGGCAATAACTCTTATAAAGCAACTTCCTACATCAAACACTTAACTGACGAGCGCCCTGCGACGGGAGAAGCCGTTAAGTGGAGTTTACAATCATCCGACAACATTGTCTGGACAAAACAACCTGCGCAAAAATTAGATAACAAGGGCAAGGTGAGCGGCATTTTTTCTTTAGAAACTTCGGAACCAACACCGGTGAGTATTACGACAACCCATATCCCTACAGGCGTTTCAGGAACCGGTACGTTTCGATTGGGAGGCTTTCAGGGCTATCAGATTATGCCATGGAAAGATTTGGGAAAACCTATTGAAAGAAGTGAGTGGTCTTCAAGAGGATACTTTGCGGTTAGACAAAGAAAAGGGGCCGGCGTATCAATACACCGTGTATCTGATTGGAAAAAAGTTTGGGGCGGAAAAAACCTGAAGGGTGACTATCACACGTTTTTCTTTTCGCCGGATGGAAAAAAATTGGCGATGAGCATATCTGGTGCTGAAAATAAAATTGCCATATTAAATGTTGCCAAAGGAAATATCGAGAAATCATGGAATACGGCTGGGGAGCGCATGGAAGAAATAACCGAAAAATCTTTCGGTTGGCAGGAGGATGACATTTATGCAATTCATAGTGACAATGCCATACGCCGATGGTCTTCTTCCGGAAAACTTAAAACGACCTTCAGTCACAACGCAGAGATTCAAGAATTAAGGTTTAACCCGGTTGACACTTCTCAATTCGCTTCCGTCGACAGATACGGAGAACTGAGGATCTGGAACACCGGCGACCCCTCATCCGTAAAGACAATTAAAGTGGAATCATTACCAACAGGCAAACTCAAATGCCTTGCGTGGAGCCACGACGGAACGACACTTTCCGTAGGCTCCGGCATCGCCGACAGCGGCATTATTTATACTTTTGATACGAATAACTGGAGTAAAAGCGGGTTTGACTTACCGGGCCTGGGAAATGTGAATTCCTTGGATTATAATCATGACGCTTCTCAGCTGGCCATAGGTCACGACGAGGGCATGATTGTCTTAAATACAAATACATATTCTATCGAATATTACAATACAAGCCCATCAAACCATGTTCGTTGGAGTCCGGACGGTTCCAAATTGGCGGCCGGTGGTCAGATATACGTGTTTGATGATCTGGGTTTCGACTCGCCAAAAATCGAGATTTCAACTCCTCAAAACGGTTCTTCCTTTACGACCAAATCAATAAGAATTGCCGGAAAAATTTATGGATCTCAAAAAATCAGTACGGCGACGGTTAAAGTAAATCAAGAGAAACCGGGTGCATTGGGATTGTCTCCAGACGGGTCCTTTGATCAAAGCGTTCTGATAACAAACGAAAAGAACACCATTTATATTGAGGCAGAGGATGTTCTTAAAAATCAATCGTCAGTGACAATGACTGTTGAATATATTGCCGATTCCATACCGCCAACACTAACGGAGCCTTTTGTTAATGCAGGTGCCGACCAGAAAGAGACAACATTCAATTTGTCAATACGCATTCACGATGGCGATTCAGGTGTCGACACCTCAAGAATCACAGCAACTATTCGATCTCCTGAAGGCAATTCGATTGATAAGGTCCCGCTTTACGATGATGGTAATCACGGGGATTTAGACAGTGGTGACGGGATATTCGGGAATTCATGGCACTCGTCCGGGGCTGTTGAAGGGCTTCACTCAATAGATTTTTATGCCTTCGACAAAACGGGAAACTCCGGTAATTTGGCGAATACGGGGAATTTTTTCGTCTATGATAAACCCAAAATTAAACAACCTCGCACATCCGTGCCCAAACCATTATCAAAAGATCCGGTCACAATCAGTGCAGATATTACGGACGCCTCAGGGATTCAATCTGCAGATTTAATATATTCTACAGATTCAGGTGTCACCTGGAGTTGGGAACCTATGTCCGGCACCGGGGATACATTCAAGGGCACCATTCCGGCTCAAAGCATGGGAACTGTCTTCTATAAGGTTAAAGCAATTGACGTTCGCGGGTACAGTGAAGAGACCGGTGCTTATGCATACCGGGTCCATGACGATACAAAACCGATGGTCATAATCCAAGAACCCGCAACGGTGAAGGAGGCTGTAACCAATCAATCTTCCATCGTAATTTCAGGGGAAGCTGTCGATCTGGGAGAATCCGGCCTCAAGCGGGTTGCCTGCAGTACCGGAGACATCAATACAGGTACTTTAGAAAACTGGTCTTTCAACGTCCATTTAAACCAGGGAATCAATACAATAACAATCGTTGCTGAGGCTCAAAACGGCATGCTCAGCAGCGACACCATTGATATTATTTATTCCTCGAAACTGGCTGCGCCGGTATTTTCACCCGCTGCTCCTTTTTCTTTCACAGACCCCATAGAGATTGTCATTAAATCCCCGGACGAAGGGGTGTCGATTCACTACACGACCGACAACACAGAACCTATTGAAACATCACCTGTTGCTCCATCAGCTATCATCGTTTCGGAAACGACATCAATAAAGGCCAAATCATACAAAAAGGGCTGGACCCCAAGCGCTACTACAACAGCGACTTACACACTTAGTGAACCTGAGGCAGATACCGAACAGGAAAAGGGTGATATCACCAAAGATACTGATATCTTAAAGGAAAAATCCAAGTCAGACAAAAGTCTAACAATTCAAGTTGCTGCCTTTAAAGAAAGAAAATTTGCTGATGACATGATAGAACAGCTAAAAAAGAAAGGGTATCCTGCCTATATTTTCATAACAAAATCTCAAAAAAATGTCTCCTTTTACAAAGTAAGAATAGGTTCCTTTAAAAACAAGACTGAAGTTGAAGACATGCTCGACCGGTTAAAAAAGGACAAGATCAAAGCGATTATCGTTGTAAATAAAAAAATATGATATCCAGAGGTTCTGCAACATTATAGAGACCTTCGCAAAACGCCCTCTTTCGGCCAATCTCGGCGCCAGGCTCAAATTTTGCACGAAGTAGCGCTTAAGCGCAATCCACAGAATATTCAATGTATGCCTGTGGTTAAAATTTTCGTCTTCCTTGACCTTGAACAAAATTGAACATTTTTCAAAGGTCTCTTAAATTCGGTGAGATATGGCGTATTTTTATCATACTTGGCAATTTTTTCACATTTAATATTACATTTTTTTCCTACATAATTGTGGAATTTGTGTTATATTGCTAAAAATGAATCGATTGTCCAGTAAGAATTCTTGGTTCGACAAATGTTTCTCTTTGTCAGAGTATAATGGTACAACAACTTGTGTTTATTTAAAATATTTCTAATAACAGATGGCGAGGTGATAGATAAAAAAAAGAAAAAGAGAACTCAATACAATAAAAATAGCGATGGGATCAATTTATTTGTTGATAATACATTTTTAAGGCATATTATTTGCATTAAGGGTAATTGGTTAAAGGGATTTCATTCCAATAATTAAAATGGCATAAATTGCCGGAGGACCTCACCCATGATGTTTAAATTAATTAGAGCCAAAAAATCGAATCTAGAACCTTCGCATGTGGATAAGTCAAGATTTCGATTACTCCGAAGCACTTCGGGCGCCACAACTATAGAGTACTCGATCATGATTGCACTTATCGCTCTCTCCGTGATTGTTGCTATCGGTTTGCTCGGTCAGTCACTCGAAAATACGTACGAAAAAACCGGCGATGCGTTGGCTCTGTTGGACGGCGATTCGGGTGGCGGCGATTCGGGCGGTGGCGATTCGGGTGGCGGCGATTCGGGTGACGGCGATTCGGGTGGCGGCGATTCGGGCGGCGGCGATTCGGGTGGCGGCGATTCGGGTGGCGGCGATTCGGGTGGCGGCGATTCGGGTGACGGCTCCGGTGACGGTTCCGGCGGTGGATCTGGTGATGGTGCCAGTGGCGGTTCCGGTGGAGGTTCCGGCGGCGGCTCCGGTGATGGCAGCTATGACGGCGGTTCCGGCGGCGGCTCAGGTAGTGGCAGCTATGACGGCGACTCCGGAAGTGGCTCCGGGAGTGGTTCCGGGAGTGGTTCCGGAAATGACTCCGGCGGCGATTCTGGAGGCAGCTCC
>CALANC010000382.1 GCA_937925895.1 uncultured Desulfobacterales bacterium | reverse complement strand
TTTGCGACAAGAGATGGAAAAGAAGGTCTTGAGAAAGCAAAAACAGTCAATCCCGATGTGATTATTCTTGATGTGATGATGCCAGGTGAGGGCGGTGTGTATATGTACAGGAAACTCAAAAGCGACAAAATGCTGAGGCATATCCCGGTGATTATGCTTTCGGCCGTCGCCAAAAAAACCTTCACCCATTTCCTGAATATGTTGAATATCAGAATCGAAGAAGAAATACCGCATCCGGATTCATACATGGAGAAACCCCCGGACGCTGAGGAGTTGCTCAGGATTCTAAAAGATCAATTTTCAACAGACACTAATCGTTCCTTTGGAGAGACGTTTTGAAAAAAAATCGTATCAGGCAAGATTTGTATAAAGAGATAGAGAAGCTTGGAGCCAGAGACATGGAGGTTTGCATGCAGTGTGGTAACTGTAGTGCCGCATGCCCCCTGTCCAGCGGCACAAACACATTTCCTCGCCGGGTATATCGTTATCTTCAACTCGGACTTGAACACAAGCTGCTTGAGTCGCCTGAACCATGGCTTTGCTATTATTGCGGCGATTGCAATACCGACTGTCCCCGAGGTGCTGAACCTGCCGAGACGATGATGGCCACCCGTCGCTGGCTGACTACCCAGTATGACTGGACCGGGCTGGCCCGCCGGTTCTATTCCTCACCGGCCTGGGAAGTCGGCGCTTTTGCTTTTATCGCTCTTAGCATAATTACCCTTTTTATGGTTTTCCACGGCCCCATCGTCACCGACCGCGTGGCGCTAAATACATTTGCCCCTGTGGCTTGGATAAAATTGGGTGACAAAATTATGCTTACCACCCTGGGGGCGTTATTGTTGTCCAACGGATTCCGCATGTACCGAAGTATTATGCGTGATACCAAGATCCCGCTTCTAACCTACCTCACGGAAGCAAAAACATTCATCTTGCATTATTTCACCCAGAAACGCTGGCGCAAATGCGGCAGCGGACAAAGAGGCCGATGGTGGCGACATTTCTTGTTGTTTTCAGGCTATGTGACCATGGAGGTATTGGTGATCGGCTTTCTCGACGCCTTCCAGACCGACATTGTCCATCCCATGTGGCACCCCACCCGCATTTTTGGATACTATGCCACGGTTGCTTTAATGATTATTTCAGCCGACATGCTCATCAGCCGCTACAAGAAAGAAGAGAAGCTTCATAGATATTCAGACTTTACGGACTGGTTTTTTTTGGTCCTTCTCTTTTCCATGGCGTTTACCGGAATATTCATTCATTTTTTCCGTCTTGCCGAGTGGCCCTTGGCAACCTACGGTATGTACGTCATTCACCTGGCGGTCTGTGTGGGCATGCTGTGCATAATGATTCCATTCGGAAAATTAGGACATCTTTTCTACCGGCCGCTGGCGATCTATTTGACCACCGTAAAGGAAAAGGCAACCAAAGATTCCCATATTGACTTGGAGGTTATTAAGGCTGAGATCGGAGAGACGTTTATGACTTGCCTGCAATGTGGAACCTGCACGGCAATGTGCCCCTGGAATCAGGTGTCATCCTATAACCCGCGCCAGATCCTGCGCCATCTTTCCTTGGACTCGTGCACCGAGCAATCCGTCGATCAGGCTGTCTGGAGCTGTGTCACCTGCAACCAATGTGGTGAATACTGCCCATCAGGCATAGACATCATCGATTTGGTTAAATCGGTGCGGGGACAGAACATTGATTCGAGAAGGATCCCCAAACAATTGGAGGCACCGCTTGGCAGTCTTAAAGAAAACGGCAACCCCTGGAGCGGGCTTCGGAAGAATCGCCTGGAATGGGCCGGAGATATAGAAATACCAACTTTTACCCAAGAAAGCGAGTACTGTCTGTTCACCTGTTGCACCACAGCCTATGATACCAGCTCCTCCCAGGGCAGCCAAATGGCCGGTCGGGCCCTGCCCCGGCTGTTAAACCAAGCCGACATCTCATTTGGCACATTAGGTACGAAGGAGAGTTGTTGCGGGGAGCAGGTCCAGAAGATCGGTGCCATAGAGATATTCTCCGATCTTGCCCGGCAAAACACGGATCTGTTTAAAGATACCGGCGTACAGAAAATACTGACCAATTCGCCACACTGCCTGAACGCTTTCAAGAAAAACTATAAAGAATTGCATGGGGCTGTGGGTAGTGAGCATTATACCGAACTTCTCGATCGACTCGTTGCCGATGGACGTCTCAAGCCGGTGCTGGAAGTCGATTGCATTGTCACCTATCACGATCCTTGCTATCTGGGACGGCACAACGGCATTTACGATGCGCCCAGGCGGATTTTGCAACGAATACCGGGATTAACGCTGGTGGAGATGCCGAGTCATAAAGAAAGAAGTCTTTGCTGCGGTGGCGGCGGCGGCGGTGCCTGGAACAGCGCCCCGCCCGATCAGCGCCTCGATGTGCTGCGCATCCGTGAGGCCTTGAAAACCGGAGCGGATGTGATTGCCACAGCTTGTCCATACTGTATTCGCATGCTGAATGATGCCGTCAATCAGCTGGGTGTTGCCGATCAAATTGAAGTCCGGGATCTGGCCGAACTGCTGCTGCAGTCCGTAGAGATGCCGGGCCAAACGAATCAAGAAGATAAAACCGAAAGTTTCAATCGGAGTTTTGACCAGGAGGAATGTCATGTCTGAGCGAATCGGATTCTATAACTGTCACTGTGGTGTCAATATTGCCGGGCGCGTTCGGGTGAAAGATGTCGCCGAATTTGCGGCGGCCTTGCCGGGCGTGGCGGTTTCCCGTGATTACTTGTTTATGTGCTCCGACCCGGGCCAGGAGCTTATTGAAAACGATATCAAAAACCATAACCTCACCCGGGTGGTGGTGGCAGCCTGCTCGCCGCGAATGCACGAAAAAACATTCCAAGCCGCTTGCCAGCGTGCCGGGCTCAATCCTTACTATTTCCAGATGGCATGCGTTCGAGAACATGTTAGCTGGGTCACCGAAGATGATGATGAGGCCACGCGCAAAGCCAAAACACTTGTGGCCGGAGCCATCAACCGGGTCAATTATCATCAGAGCCTCGAGACCCGAGAAGTTAGTGTCCATCCCGATGTCCTCGTCGTAGGGGGTGGTATTGCAGGCATGCAGGCGTCTCTGGACATCAGCAGTGCCGGTCACCAAGTACATCTGGTAGAAAAACAGCCCACCGTCGGCGGCCATATGCTTCAATTCGATAAAACATTCCCTACCCTGGATTGTGCCGCCTGTATCGGTACGCCCAAGATGGTCTCCGTCGGACAGGATGCAAATATCAATCTGCTCACTTACAGTGAGGTAGAGGAGGTCAGCGGTTTTGTCGGCAATTTCAAGGTAAACGTCCATAAAAACGCCCGCTACGTTAAAAATAATTGTACTGGGTGCGGTGAATGTGAACAGGTCTGCCCCGTTGAATTCCCCAATGAATGGGATGTGAACACCAGGATGCGCAAAGCCATTTACAGGCCGTTTCCCCAAGCGGTTCCCATAACTTACACCATCGATAAGCTGTCAACGGCCCCCTGCACAACTTCCTGTCCGGCAGGAACCAACGTGCACGCATATGTGCAGCTGGTGAGAGTCGGGAATTATCAGCAGGCTTTAAATGTTATAATGGAGCGCCTGCCATTGCCCGGAGTGCTGGGAAGGGTTTGCCCCCATCCATGCGAAAACGACTGCCGGAGATCTTTGATTGATGCCCCAATCTCCATCAGGGAATTAAAACGGTTTGCTGCGGATAATGCCAAACTTGAAGACGTTCCATTGCCTGAAGTTGAGCAGAGGGAAGAGAAGATAGCCGTTATAGGTTCCGGTCCTGCCGGTCTTACCGTAGCCTATTACTTGAGATTGAAGGGATTCAAAGTGACGATATTTGAAGCCTTAGAAAAACCGGGGGGTATGCTCAGAACCGGTATTCCCGACTACCGGCTGCCGCCGGAAATACTCGACCAAGAGATTGATCACATCCTTTCCACCGGAATTGAGCTCAAAACCGGTATGACCCTTGGAATAGATTTTACCCTGACCGGCCTCAAAGAGCAGGGATTTGATGCCATATTCTTGGGAATCGGCGCTCACCTTCCCATAAAAATGAATATCGAGAACGAAGATGTCGCCGGCGTCGTGGATGCAATTCCTTTTTTGCGCCAAGTGAACCTGGAAGGAACAAAAGAGGCCGAATCAAGAGTGGTGGTTATCGGTGGCGGCAATGTTGCCATGGATGCCGCCCGGGCCGCCATACGCTCAGGTGCCGAAAAGGTTACCGTTATTTACAGAAGAACAGAGTACGAAATGCCGGCATATAAGGAAGAGATTGAGGGTGCCAAAGCCGAAGGCATTGAGTTGATGACCCTTGCTTCTCCCTTTAAGGTGGTTCAAGAAAATGGCAGGGTCGTGGGAATCGAATGTATCAAAAACGAGCTGGGGCCGGCCGACGAAAGTGGGAGAAGAAGACCGGTTCCGGTTGAAGGCAGCGAATTTGTGGTTGAATGTGAAATGGTCATCCCTGCGATCGGTCAGCGGGCTGATACGGGAACTATTGTGAGCGAAAACCCTATCGACCTTACGGCCTGGGGTACATTCAAGGTTGATCATCGGACCCTGCAGACATCTGAAATCGATATATTTGCTGCCGGCGATGCAGTAACCGGTCCCGCGACGGTCATTGAGGCGGTTGCAGCAGGACATAAGGTTGTTAAGGCTATTGAAAGATATCTCAATAAAGAGATGGAAAAATATGAAGATGAACTTGAAACGGATACACTTCTATTAGAAAAGGAGTATTTACCTGTTCCCGAAGATGCGGCTATAGTTGAGCGTGCTGAGCCCCAGGTTCTCGATGTTAAAGCCAGGGAAAATTCTTTTAAGGAAGTGGATCTGGGATTGGATGAGATGTCAGCAATTCGCGAGGCTGAAAAATGTATTAACTGCGGTAAATGCTGTCAGTGTAAACTTTGTGAGAGTGTTTGTAAACCAGAGGCCATCGACCACGACATGGAAGACAAAAAAGAAACTATTGATGTTGGATCGATCATCATTGCAACCGGGTATGATCCCCTTGATCCCACTCCGATGAAACAATACGGATACGGCACATATGCCAATGTTTTTACCAATCTTGAATTTGAACGTTTGTCCAATGCCACGGGCCCAACCAGCGGCAAGCTCCTCAAAAGGGATCCGAACGATCGCTTAACCTTTACCGAACCACCCAAGAGCGTCGCCATACTCCACTGCATCGGCAGCCGGGATCAAAACTACCACGAATATTGCTCCCGCACCTGCTGCATGTACGCGCTGAAGTATGGTCATCTTCTCAAGGAAAAATGTGGACACGACACCCAGGTTTATAATTTTTACATCGACATGCGTTGTTTTGGTAAAGGCTACGAGGAGTTCTTCAAACGGGTGCAGTCCGAAGGCGTCCGCATGATCCGAGGTAAAGCTTCGCAGATAACCGAAGAAAACGGGATGCTGATGGTTAAAGCCGAAGATACGCTTTCCGGAACTCTGGTCGAGGTTCCGGTGGAGATGGCGATCCTGTGTACAGCCATGGAGGCGCGATCGAATGCAGCAGATGTCGCCCGAAAATTCGGCATCAATGTCGGCGCTGACGGATTCTTTCAGGAAGAACATCCCAAGCTGGCCCCGGTTTCTACAGCATCCAGCGGAGTTTTTCTCGCCGGTGCTTGCCAGGGGCCCAAAGATATTCCGGATACGGTGGCGCAGGCCTCCGGTGCGTCTTCCAAAGCGCTTTCCCTGGCAACCCGGGGATATGTCGAGATTCCTTCCGCCATTTCTTGGATTGATCCGGATATTTGTGCCGGTTGTCAAACCTGCATTAATTTGTGTGCCTATTCAGCCATCGAATTTGATGAGCGCCGCCAGGTGTCGGTCGTCAACGAGGCGCTCTGCAAAGGGTGTGGAAGTTGCTCAGGGTTTTGTCCGAGTGGCGCCGCCCAGGTAAGGCATTTTAATGAAAAGCAAGTGTTCGCAGAACTTCAAGGGGTTTTGGATACACTACATGCGGTGGGGATATAGTAAGGAGCCTAACGTTATAAGTTATGGAAGGAACATTTAACTTTTTTTACCGTAATTAAGAGAAGCTGCGGTTAATAACATTGTAAACAATTTTTTTATGGAGGGAGACCATGGGAGATTTTGAACCGACGATTATCGCATTTGTGTGTAACTGGTGTACTTACACCGCCGCGGATCTAGCCGGAACCGCCAGGCTGGGATATCCTCCCAACGTCAGGTTGATTCGGGTCATGTGCACCGGTATGGTTGACCCCAAATATGTAATCAAGGCGTTTCTTGAAGGGACTGATGCGGTCCTTGTCAGCGGATGCAACCCCGGAGATTGCCATTACATCAACGGCAATTATAAGGCGCGCCGGCGCATCAAGCTTCTTAAAGAAATCCTTCCCCAGTTCGGCATTGAAGACGAGCGGCTAAGGTTAACCTGGATAGGTGCCAGTGACGGCATCATGTTTGCCGAGATCATGACCGATATGGTGGCACAACTAAAAGGCATGGGCCCTAGCGAGGCCAAAACAGCCATGGTGATTTAATAGACAAACACGGAGAAGACTGATGGCAAAAACAGCAAAAATAAACGTTACAGAAGGAAATCTTTTGGCATCTCTGCAGGGATTTTTTAAGGCCGTCTTACGGGTGGAAGATATCAGCGCCATTTTGGTCCCACAACATCTTCCCATGAAGAATATGGTCATGCCGGCATTGGTAACCGATCCCAAACAACTGGAGGGTGCCGATCCTCTAGCACCTGCTTTTCCCATGAATGCAGCGAAAATTGCTTCCCGTCTCACACGGAAACCGGCGGGCGGAAAAGTGGCGGCGGTACTGCGCCCTTGCGAGATACGTGCATTCATCGAGCTGGTAAAACTCAAGCAGGGAAGGATGGAAAACGTGCTGTTAGTGGGGATCGATTGCCTGGGGGCTTACCAAAACAAAGATTATTTCAAATTTGTCGGCGATAACGTGACAGAATCGACCACCCGATTTTATCAAAACGTTCTTTCCGGCAAAGGCGCTGCCATGAAAGAAGTCGATCTTTCTCCAACCTGTAAGGCCTGTGAACACTGTATTCCTGGTGCCGCCGATCTGGGAATCGGCCTTTTCGGAGTCGATACAGCCAATCAACTGCTCGTTCAAACCCAGACCCCTCAAGGAGAGGAATTACTCACACGTTTGAATCTTCCCGGCTCCCAAGAGCCGGCAGGGCGCCAAAAGGCCGTCAATGCGATAATCGCGGAGAAAACAACGTATCGAGATAACATGTATCAAGAGATCGCTGCGGCCACCAACAGCCTGGAAAAGCTAACCACCTATCTTGCCAATTGTGTGAACTGCTATAACTGCAGAGTGGCCTGTCCCGTCTGCTACTGCAAGGAATGCGTCTTTGTTACGGACGTTTTTAACCATGAGCCTATCCAGTACTTACGCTGGGCAAACAAAAAGGGTGTCATCAAAATGCCTACAGATACGGTTTTTTATCACCTGACCCGAATGGCCCATATGAGTACGGCCTGTATTGGCTGTGGACAGTGTTCCAATGCTTGCCCCAATGATATCCAGGTGATGGAACTGTTTAGAGCCGTTTCATCCCGCACCCAAGAGGCATTCGAGTATCAGCCCGGCAGGAGCATTGAAGAAGAACCTCCGCTGTCGGTATTTCGTGAGGATGAACTCGCTGACATCGTCGGAATCGGACATGCATGAAGGTGATGAAATCGATAATTTACTATAAAGGACAATTTTTCCCATGTTCTTTTGGATGAGGATGGTTTTGTTATGAAGAAAAAAGTCGGAAAAGCAATGGTGGTAGGTGCCGGTATAAGCGGTATCCGGGCGGCTCTGGATCTGGCGGAATTTGGTTATGGTGTCACCCTCATCGACCGCGCACCAAAACTAGGCGGGATTCTGAGTCAACTGGATTATCAGTTTCCCACCGATCGATGTGGCATGTGTAAGATGCTCCCCCTAGTGGATCGAGATACATCATCCCAATATTGCCTGCGGAAAGGCCTCTTCCACGAGAACATTGATATCCGTCTATCCACAGAACTAGCTTCCGTGGAGGGCGAACCGGGCAATTTCCAGGTGTCGTTGCGGCAGAAACCGAGCTTTGTGGATTCGGCACTATGCAACGGGTGCGGCGAATGTGTAAAGGTTTGTCCGGTGGAGGTGCCGGATGAATTCAACGTCGGCTTTTCCAAGCGGAAGGCCATCTACTTGCCGGTTCCTCACAATATTCCCAACACGTACGTGATCGATATGACCGCTTGTACCCGGTGCGGAGAATGTGAATCTGTATGCCCCACCCAAGCCATCAAGGTTTCAAAAAGGGTGGCCAAGGATTTCCGCATTATGGTAGTGGATGATGAGTTGATTGTTCGTGATTCCATAAGAGACTGGCTGGAGGACGAAGGTTTTGCCGTCGATACGGCTGAGTCCGGTCCGGATGCTCTGGAACTGTTATCAAAACAACCTTATCACCTGATGCTCACGGATATCAAAATGCCGGGCATGGACGGTGTAGAGGTCCTGCAAAAGGCAAAGCAGAACTATCCCGATCTTTGCGTTGTCATGATGACCGCTTACGCCACGGTTGAGACCGCTGTGGAAGCCATGAAGATAGGGGCCTTGGATTATCTCCTCAAACCTTTTGAAATCGATCCCCTGGTTTCCAAGGTTCTGCAAATATACCACGACCTTGAAGCCGATCAACAGCCTCCGATGGAAGTGGGCGCTCTGGTTCTTTGCGGCGGAACCGACTATTTCGATCCGGCCAGCGGGCCCAACACGTATGGCTACGGTTTTTTCCCGAATGTAGTAACAAGTCTGGGATTCGAAAGGATCTTGAGCGGCACCGGTCCGAATCAGGGCCGCCTGGTAAGGCCTCATGACGGCAAACCCATTAAGAAGGTTGCCTGGCTTCAGTGTGTCGGGTCACGAAACATTCAATTAGAAGCAGATTTCTGCTCTTCTATTTGCTGTATGCACGCCATCAAGGAAGCCCTTGTGGGCAAAGAAAAATCCGGCGGAGAGCTGGATGCGACCATTTTTTATATGGATATGCGCACCTTCGGCAAGTCCTTTCAACGCTACCGCGACCAGGCGGAAAGCAAACATGGTATTCGATTTAAAAGGGGAATTATTCATTCCCTGCTCCAGGATGAATCCAGCGGTGACCTCATTGCCTCTCATGTTGATATCACGGGTACCAAGAAAGAAGAGATATTCGACCTGGTTGTTCTCTCCGTCGGTCAGAGACCCGCAACAGGTGCCACCGCCATGTTGGAAAATCTCGAAATTCCCTGCAACTCATGGGGTTTCGGAGAAACCCAACCCTTTTCATCAACGGTCACAGGGAAAGAAGGAATATTGCTGGGGGGATCCTTCTCCGGCCTCAAAGACATCAATGAGTCGGTCATCCAGGCGTCTGCCGCCGCCTTATCTGCATCCCGGGTGATTCACAAATCCGGCGGCGGTCTGGTTCCCGAAGTCTCGGCCGAGCCTCCACCTGCCGAAGCCCAGGGTGAATCTCCCCGAGTTATGGTTGCTGTTTGCACCTGCGGAGATGAGATTTCCAAGTTTTTCGATCAAGATCAGCTTGTCCAAAGCCTCGAGGCGGATCCGGCAGTGGACCAGGTTTTGTTTCTTGAACAGACCTGTACTGCCATCGGTTGGGAAAATCTAGTTGAGCTGGCGGAAAAACAGAGGCCGAACAGGATGTTGATCGGAGCCTGCCTGCCCTATGTCTATGCCAGAAAAATCAGGGAACTGGGGCAACGATTGGGACTCGACCCTGCCCTCATCGATGTGGTCGATATAAAGCCCATCGCTTACAATTCGAAAATCGGCTCCGAGATCCCGTCAGAAGAAGAGCGAACAGCTGCCAACAATGAGCTGTTTGCTGTTTTTAAAATGGGTCTTGCCAAGGTTAAATGGGCCGATCCGGCCCCCGTGACCAAAGTCAAAATCAAACAGGAAGCTCTGGTGGTGGGCGGCGGGATCGCCGGAATGACCTCAGCGCTTGCCATTGCGGATCACGGATTTAAAGTCAATCTAGTTGAGCAAGAAGAGATACTGGGTGGCAACCTCAACTGGTTGAAGCGAACCCTGGAAGGAAACGCTACCAATACCCTTTTGGAAGAATCGCTGCAAAAAGTGGAAAAGCACCCTTTAATTCAAACCCATGTTAAAAGCCGGGTGCTCAGTTCCTTCGGTTATGTGGGACACTTTAATACCACCGTTGAGGGTAAAGAGGAGGGCGTCTTCACCCTGGATCATGGTGTTACCATTCTTGCCACTGGAGGAACAGAAGCCGCAACCACCTCCTACAGCTTCGGCGCCAGTGAGGCCGTCATCACCCAAAAAGACCTGAACAAAAAAATAGATGATGACACCTTAGAACCGGGACGCCTGAAAACAGTGGTGATGATTCAATGTGTGGATTCCCGCGAGGAGCCAAGAAATTATTGCAGCCGCATATGCTGTGTAGCAGCGTTAAAAAATGCACTTTACCTTAAAGAGCAAAATGCCGATATCGCAGTTTACATCCTTTACCGGGACATGATGGCCTACGGATTTGCCGAGACCTATTACACTCAAGCTCGGCAGACCGGCGTTGTTTTTGTCCAATATGACCCGACTGAAAAACCGGACGTGTCGACTGCTGACGGATCTGTTCAGGTAACCTTTTTCGAGCCGATTATGGGAAAAAAGATTGAGATCGATGCCGACCTTGTCGTTCTGGCAACAGGTGTTGTCCCCAATTTGCCCGTAGATCTGGCGACGGCTTTTGGTGCGACATTGGATCAGGACGGTTTCTTTGCAGAGGCGGAGTCTAAGTGGAGGCCTGTGGATTCGCTCAAAGAAGGTGTTTTTGCCTGTGGTCTGGCTCATTCTCCCCGTAACGTTACCGAATCAATCGCGACGGCCGAGGCTGCGTCTCAGCGGGCCTTAAGAATTATTGCCCACGAACAGATGCCCACAGGAAAGGTGGTGGCGGATGTGCGCTACAGCCTTTGCAGTTTGTGCGAAAGGTGTATCAACACCTGTCCCTATGGCGCCCGTTTCTTTGATCTGGATCAGGAACGGGTCATGGTCAATTCTGCTATGTGTCAAGGCTGTGGATCATGCGCCACGACATGCCCCAATAGCGCCTCAATTTTGGCAGGGTTTTCCGACCAACAAATGTTCGATGTTATTGACTCGGCATTGGAAGGAACGGGTTAGTTCCTTACGATTGAGGGTTAACAGGAAGGGTAATAGTTAAAACAGTCCACTTGCCCGATTCACTTTTCGCTTCAATAACCCCTTTGTGTCGGGAAATAATACCGTAGGCCACGGAAAGGCCGAGCCCCAGCCCTTGACCCTCTTCTTTGGTGCTAAAAAAAGGATCAAAAATTTTAGGAAGATCGTTTTTAGTGATACCGCTACCGGTATCCGCCACCATTATCTGGATCAATTCTTTCTCAGGGTTAAAAGCGCTTTCTATGGTGAGAAGCCCTCCATCTGGCATGGCATCGGCAGCGTTGAAAATGAGATTGAGAATGCATTGCTGAAGTTGGTTAAAGTCGCCTGTTATTTGTGGCATCTCAGAATTCAAAGCGGTTTTGATTTGAATGTTCTGCAGGGTCAGTTTGTGGTCGCTCAACATCATACATTTTTTCAAAAGATCATTTAGGTTTACGTTCCCAAACTCCAATTCGGATTTTCTGGAGAATGCCAGCAGGCTGGAGACGATGGTGGAGCAGTGACTCACCTCACTTTCCATTAACTCCAGATATCTATTGAACTTTTGTATTTGTTCTGCCGAAAAGGAATCACGGTTTAGGATTTTAATCATGAGACGAATATAGTTCAGAACACCGGTAAGGGGATTATTAATTTCGTGAACAACGCTAGCAGAGAGTTTGCCCAAGGATATCATTTTATCCTGGTGCAACAATCGGGTCTGATCCGCGAACTCTTGCTCCAGGCTTCTTATTTTTCTCAAATCCCGGAAGAATCCCACAACGCCGATTTCTTCATCTTCACGGTCAAGTGAGGTTGCTGAAAGCTGGACAGGGATTTCTATTCCTGCTTTAGATATTAAATTCGTTTCATATAAAAGCAGCTGATTCTTTCCACCATAGTCCGGGCTGTACAGCTTTTCCTCTAATGTTTCCCAATTATCTTTGGAAAAGAATTCAGACAGGAATTTTTTTCCAATTACACGCTTGCGCTTATACCCTACCATCTGTTCCATGCTCGTGTTAAAAACGATGAGTTTCCCGTCTTTATCACATCCGGCGATTCCATCAATGGAACTTTCTATGAGTTTTTCTTGGGAATTAATAAGGTTGGCGAGCTCTTCCGCCGTACTCATCCATCTTTCCTCTATCAAAGCGGTGTAATCTCCAAGTTCTTTACGGGTATTGTAGCGCTGCTTGGCGCGCTCGAGGGCAACATAAAGAGCCGCGTCGGTTATCGGTTTGGTGATAAAATCCGAAGCGTCCAGCTGAAGTGCCTGTATAGCGTAATCGATTTCCCCATAGCCGGTGACCACAATCACTTCTTTATCCGGATCCGTCTGTTTGATGGATTTTAAAACTTCAATTCCGTCCATGCCGGGCATGCGAATATCGGTGATGATAATGTGGGGAGAATGCTTCTTGCACAACTCGATTCCTTGTTCCCCATCGGCTGCAGTCAGCATTTTATATCCGGCATCCTCTAAGGCAATGGAGATGACTTTCCGAATTCCTTCGTCATCGTCTATAAAAAGTACGCTCCATTCCTTTATTTTGTTCATCAACAGGTCCTTTTGAATTAAATTTGTATAACATATTCATATAATACCTCAAGAAGAGAGTCCAACGATTTTGTTTTAATTGTGTAAAAAAAAGCTACAACCGATCCATAAAAAGCTACAGTTATAAAACAGACTGATATTATTCAGAATTCAGGCTTTTTCTCACCATTTCCCTCCAAAGTGTAGCCAATTTAATCATGCCGACCATTTATATACATCACCTTTTCCCGCATGCTGATAGAAATCAACTTAATAATATTTAATAAATTAAGCAGCATAGAAATTTTTTCCCCGGTCATATTTCTTTTGGCACCCCCATTGCAAATACAAAAGACAACACAAGACTATTTTTTTGGTGAGACGAAACAAGAGGAGGCCAAAATGATTCAAATAGAAAAACGCGAGGAGCCCGGTTGGGTTGAGTATGTTAAAACTCACTTTCAGGGTGCCGAGCGGCTCTGTCGTCATGTTCTGACAGGACGTATTGATGCTCCCAAGATCTGCCCGTTGAGCTATGAATGTTTTCACTGTGCCTTTGACCAGATGATGGACGAATATGAGCTTGCACCCCGATACTATAACTAAAACTTACAACTATCATACCAATTTTATAAAGATAGAAAAAAACTCATCCTGAATTGTCTTGGGAATCATCAATAGTAAGGAGGTGTCTAAATGAGTAAAAAAGAAAAGACCAAGAAGACGCAGAAAAAGAAACGCGTTGTCGGATTCCAGGTGGTTGAGGAGGAATGCATTTGGATGAAAGCAGGGGTTATCAACTACCGGCTGTGTGACAATGTGTATGACTGCTACAACTGTCCATTCGATTTAGGGATGCAGCGAGCTATGGGTTCCGGAGAACCTGCTCCAACCGAATCGCGAGAACCCGGATGGGTTGAGCATTTGAAAACTCACTTTCAGGGTGCCGAACGGCCCTGCAGGCATTCCCTGACCGGCCGTATTGATGCACCCAAGATCTGTCCGATGAACTATGAATGCTATCACTGTTCCTTTGATCAGATGATGGACGAATATGATCTTGCGCAAGTCATCGAGCAGCCGAGCTATACACTGGCTTCGGGTTATAAAATGGCTAAAGGCTATTATTATCATCTGGGACACTCTTGGGTCCGTTTCGATCACGGCGGACGCGTGCGGATCGGATTCGATGATTTTGTCGTCAAGCTCTTCGGCTCACTTCAATATCTAGCGCTGCCGCCGCTGGGATCGACTTTGAAAAAAAACCAAGCCGGCTTGACTTTCGGTCGCGACAGCCACAAGGCTGCCTCCCTTTCCCCGGTATCCGGCACGGTTTTGGCTGTCAATCATAAAGCCCGTGAGCATCCTGAGATCCTCCATGAGGACCCTTATCATGAGGGTTGGCTCTGCATTCTGGAGCCAGATATGCCCAAAAGAAATTTAAGAGGATTGTTTTATAACAGTGAAAGTATGAAGTGGATGGAGCAAGAAGCCCAGAGGCTGTTGAATCTCATGGGCCCGGAGTACGAACGGTTGGCGGCCACCGGTGCCCAGCCCATCAGTGATGTTTTCGGTACATTCCCGGAACTCGGTTGGGATCAACTGGCGAAAACTTTTCTCAGAACCGAACAGATTAAGTAAATAGCCTATATCATCGAGAGAGATAATACTTGTAATCCGCCGAGCAGTATCTGCAAAGATTCAGCGGTGTCTGATCCAAACTTTCAAGCCCGCCCGAAAAGTGCATCAGGCACCGTTGTCGTTCACAGTGGTAAAGATTGAATAGATGTCCCAGTTCATGTAAGGCTACTTTGGCCGCCCTTTCATACATCAGAGGAGAAGGAGAGGAAAGGTCTTCGGGATTTTTTCCTAACCGGTAAAGCGAGACAAGGGCGAATTTCCCGCCCTGTCTTGCTTCACCGAAGACATGAGCAAAGATGGGAACAAAAAGATCCAGGTTCAAAACCGCAACGACTTTTTCAAAATCGCTAAAGGTCATGGATTCAAGGGTCTTTAAAATGATACCTGCATCATATTGCATGCGTCTCTGATCAAAAGCATAATCAGGAGATACTAAAGGCGCCAAAACTTGGGGGTCGAGGTTAAAATAACCTGATATATGTGCTGCAATTACTTTTAAGGCAATTTCGGGAACTTCTCCAACAGGCACCACACCGATGAGTCTTTCCTCCTGATCCATGTAGTCAACAATTATCCCTTTAAAAACCTTTGAAAAATGTCCTCTTTTGCCCAACCTCGGTGTCAGGCTCAAAGTTTAATCCGCGGAATATTCAATGTATGCATGTGGTTAATCCGCCTCAGGCGGATCGCCTTCCTTGACCTTGAACAAAATTGAACGTTTTTCAGAGGTCTTGCTCAATGAGCAGGAAGGCTTGAGTTTCTCCGAATTATTTCGTCTCTGCTGGTCTTTCTAATTTATATCTATTTATCATTTTGTGCAGCGTTACGCGGTTAATTTCCAAAACCTTGGCTGTTTTGGAAACATTCCATTGGTTTTCTTCCAGAAGCTGTTGGATATATCTCTTTTCCATATCACGCAGAGAAAGAGGACTTGAAAGCGCAGGGGTTGGGGACTGCAGGAAAGAAAAATCCTCCGCTCCCAGCGTTCGGGATTTGGAGAGGACCACCGCCCTTTCAACGGCATTCTCCAATTCTCTGACATTTCCTGGCCAATCGTATTGTTTCAAGAATTCCAAGGCTTTGGGTGTGGCGCGATCAATTTGGGAGGTGGTTTCATGACTGTACTTTTCGATAAAGTGCTCCAGGAGAATAGGAATGTCTTCTTTTCTGTCTCTTAGCGGAGGAATCTCGATTTTAATGACGTTTATGCGATAATAAAAGTCTTCTCTGAATGTGCCGTCTGCAATTCCTCTCTCCAGGTCCTGCCGGGTTGCAGAGATGAGTCGGAAATCGATGTCAACCGGCTCCCTACTGCCGATACTAGTTATCTTTTTTTCTTCCAGCACACGCAGGAGATCGACCTGCATTTTAGGGCTGATTTCACCAACTTCATCCAGAAACAGAGTTCCCCCGGAAACGACTTCCAAGAAACCTTTGCGAGCATGGGTGGCGCCGGTAAAAGCTCCTTTTTGATGGCCAAAAAGCTCGCTCTCCAGGAGGCTGTCCGGAATCGAGCCGCAATTAATGGGAATAAAAGGAAGATGGCATCGGTGGCTTTTGGCGTGGATTGCTTTAGCGACCAACTCCTTGCCGGTTCCGGTTTCTCCCACCAGTAAAATGGAACTGTTACTCTGGGCAACTTCCGGAATAATACTGAAAACTCTTTCAATGGCCGCGGATTGGCCGATAATGTTTTCGAAACGGGTAATTTTTTCCAAACGTCCCTTTAGATATTTGTATTCGGATACAAGTTTTTCTTGCTGCGATATTCTTTCCATGACCAAGGAGAGTTGATCCGTTTTGAACGGTTTGAGCAGGTAGTCGCTGGCCCCGATACGCATGGCCTTAACGGCCGACTCAATCGACCCGTACGCGGTGATAATAATCACAATAGTATCCGGATATTCCTGCTTTACTTTTTCCAGCAGTTCTATACCATCCATCCCCGGCATCTTGATGTCCACAAACATCACCTGAAAGGGATTCTTTTCCAGCTTCTCCAGAGCTTCAAATCCCGACGATGCGGTTTCCACCATATGGCCGTACTTTTGGAACCAGTGAAAAAAAGATTCCCTTACAATTTCCTCGTCATCCACAACCATAACGCTCATTTTTTTGTCCATAGCCTTCCTCCAGGGCATTTTCTTAAAGCTATATCGTCGGAATGGTCACGATAGATGTACTCCCTTCTCCCACGGTACTGTCTATTAGAATGTCTCCTTTATGATTTTTTACAATACCGTAGACAATGGATAAGCCCAATCCAGTGCCTTTTCCTGCTTGCTTGGTTGTAAAAAAGGGATCAAAAAT
>CALANC010000381.1 GCA_937925895.1 uncultured Desulfobacterales bacterium | reverse complement strand
CTCCAACTCTTTTGGAGATGATCCTAAAAATATTTTTTATTTGCTACCTCGGTTTTTAATAAATTCTATCCCCCTGGCCATCAAATCCGCATGATCCTCAGGTGCCTCGAGACCGGATATCATCTCTGTCGTATAACTTCTCAACAATGCATCAGCTTGCGGACAACCTCTGGCCTGCCAATCTTCGAGGGTCAACAGAGGAAAGATATCACTCTGAAAGTAGGCTTCCCGAAATCGATGGTAGGTGAGGTCGGATGTCAGGAAGTTACCGCCGGGACCGGCTTGGGCTATTTCCTGAAGGATATCATCGCTGTCTTCCATTTCAAATCCTTGGGTAAACCGGCGGGCCTGCTCAATCACTTCGTTGGCATAAACAGTGATATTCGGTGAAAACGCCTTGCCACCAAAATTGCAGCCGATAAAACCGGCTAATCCTCCTTTGCCCATGCACCGGACGATATGGTTGATCCACTGATGGCCGGCTGAGATGACATCTCCACCAAAGCCCATTGAGCTGCCGGAAGTTCCGAAATGGGGCAACCGGTAGTAGTTCATCAATTCCGAACAGGCCCATTCGATTACATAACTGAGAGAGTCGTAAAAGTTGCCCAAGCTTTTCATATCCATAAATCCAGCGATGTAACCCGGAATTAAAGGTGCTCCTTCTCGGACGAGTTGGCTGATAGTCAGACCGGCCAACAGTTCGGCGTTTAGAAGCGTTAAGGTCCCTGCCGGTGTAATGGGTGTGGTGGCACCCGCCATGCCGTAGCTTAGATATATGAGAGGTAAACCACGTTCGATGGTTACCAACATTTTGCTCACTGTGTCAGGGTCCATCACCAAAGGCGTGATGGGGGTGACAAGAGGAACGACAAACGGTTTGGAGGTGAGGTCCCCGTGCAGCATTTCCAGAAGACCCAAGGCAGCAGGAAATTGGTCTCTTTCGGAAACAAGAATAGACAAGGGCTTCGTCGTATTGGCCGTCATTTCGAGCACCGCATATAGGTCGGCAACCTCCGGAGGAACATCTTGAAGAATCCCGGGTGTGGTGATGAAATCGAAATTTTTTAAATGATTCGCTAGACGAACACAAATTTCCATATGCTCCCGGTTGAAGGATTCAATGGTGTCGGTTTGCGGGTCTTGGTAGTAAAGGGTGGTGACGCCCATTCCAAAGTAGACTTTTTCCGGCTGATGAATGACCAGATCCCCTTTTCTGTTGTAAAGATCCACCGAAGAGGGCGCTACCTTCAAGGCATGCGCAACCAGCTCCTCAGGAATATATACAATATTGTTCTTCACCGCATTTGGCCCGACGGCATCGGAAAAGATTTTTCGAACCCGCTTCGATTCAATGCGAACGCCCACGTCCGATAAAACCTTCAAGGAATCGGAATGAATTCTTTCCAACTGATCTTGCTTCAGCACGCTAAGGCTGGGGTTGATGATGTTGGATTTTTTCATGAGCACGCTTCATCCTTCTCACGCAAAGAATACAGGTCCAAAGGACCAAGCTTTTTATTCTGATTAAAATATTTAGTTTATTTTCTTTTGGGGCCTCTTTCTCTTTTTCTTTGATTCTTGGTCAAGTGTTTTTTCAGTTCCGGGTTTGACACCAATCTTTGTCTTTGGTGCAAAACCAAATATGCTTCCGGGATGTGAACCGGTCTTTGCTTCTTTTGACGTTCTAGACCGAACAGTACGGGTAATCTTCCTTTTGCGATCACGCCTCTGAGAGGTTTTTCGTATCCGCCCCGTCCGTCCGGTCGTAATTCTTTTTGACTGGTCTTTGACAAACCAATCATCTTCGGGCCAAACAACCGGGATCTTATAGCCTACCAGCTCCTCCAAAGGCTCCAGGTGAAAGACATATTTTTCGCAGGCAAGCGTCAACGCCCGGCCGCCCTTTCCGGCTCTGGCGGTTCGGCCGATTCTGTGGATATAGTTCTCAACATCCTGGGGCAAATCATAGTTGATGACATGGCTAATGTCTTCAACGTGGATGCCCCTAGATGCCACATCCGTTGCCACCAGAATCTTGATCTTCCCCTCTTTGAAACCAGCCATCAACCGAAACCGCTTGGATTGAGGCAAATCACCCGTTATTGCCTCTGCTGGCAAACCGTTACCTTTAAGTTTTTCGGAAAGCCATATAACTCCGGCCTTGGTGTTGGCAAAAATTAAAATGCGGCTCCAATTCTCCCTCTCCAGCAAACCCAATAGAAGGGATAATTTCCTAGCAGTGCTGGTGTGGAAAAGGCTCTGTTCAATTCCTTCTACAGTTATTTCTTCAGGTGTAACCGAAATGAACTCGGGCATGTTCATGTAATCATAAGTCAGCTCCAGCACTCGATAAGAAAGGGTGGCTGAAAAAAGCATCGATTGTCTTTTGCTATAATGCGGCAGCTTACCTAGTATGTATCGCATGTCTTTTTTAAAACCAAGATCCAAAAGTCGATCAGCCTCATCAATCACCACTATTTTGATGCCGGTGGTTTTTAAAATACCTTGCTTGTAATAATCGATTATTCTACCCGGCGTTCCTATGATGATATCAGTTCCTCGACGCAGGGCTTTGGCTTGTTTTTGGTAATCTACGCCGCCAACTACCTGAACCAAGCTCAACCCGGTATGTCTGCCCAAAACTTTGGCATCTTGATAGATTTGCAGGGCCAATTCCCTGGTGGGGGCCACGATGAGACTTGAAGGCAGTTCTGGCTTCCGGTGGACCAAACCCAAAAGCCTGGCAAAAACCGTCACCAAAAAGGCGGCTGTTTTCCCGGTACCTGTCTGGGCCTGACCCGCAATATCCCGACCAGGCAAGGAAATAGGTAGTACCTGAGCCTGGATTGGGGTGCAGTGTAAAAATCCGGCATCGATCAACCCGCTGTGGATTTCCTGGGGCAGACCAAAGGCCTCAAACCTGATTTGGGTCAGAAATTCAGGTTTATCCGCACGTTGAATAGGATCTGGCAATATATTTTCAGTAGGCATGGTTAAGCAAACACTTAGGTAAAGTTTGAACTCAGGTAATTATACGCTCTTCACAGGAATTTGCAAGAAGCGATGCGGTAGTGGAAAATTTTCATGAGAAATGCGGGCTAATTGTTTGAACTATCCTAACCTTTTTGATAAGAGATCAAAATGCAAGTTGTGAGCCGATTGCAACAACAATTGTCAGTCAAAACATGGAACCATTGTAAATGATGAAAGAATT
>CALANC010000380.1 GCA_937925895.1 uncultured Desulfobacterales bacterium | reverse complement strand
AACAACATTGAACACAAAACCTTTACCTGGACATAAAATGCGAGTGATTGAAACTCAATGGTTCTGTGCTGTGACACACGAGATGCGGAAGGCACGTTCAGCCATTCGAGGGAAGGTCGCCGGACACAGAACCATGTGGCGCATAAATTGTGGCTCTCCCTTTTTGGTTAAAATCTGATCTACTTCCTAAAAATCCGTAACGAAACCCGATTGCATGTATCTGCTATTTATCGCACGAATTTCAACCCTAAAATCTTTACAGATATCACAATATACGATACAAACTTCTATATTCCACATACTGCCAGAAACCACAACTTCGGTGTTCCAACAATTTGCTTGTTTTTCCACAAAGAGCCGGATTAATGATTCCTATTACGAATCATAAATTTAACGGCATTGAAAATTCAGGCAAGGAATCTACACTTTTTGCAAGTTATATCTGAATCAAGATATTGTGTTTCCGAAAAAGGTTCCAGCAACCTTCCATAGTCTCTATCAAAACGCACCTTTTCAATAAATACCTTTCAACCACAAATACCACAAAGTGTCATAACATATTAATTTTATAGCTTAATTCTGTTTAATTTGCTTGACATTTCTACAAATGTTGTTATTGATTGGAACCACTTTTTGTCTCCTCAATTGACTTGGAACCATAAAATCTAACATCAAACACAAACAATCTATATCTACAGATGCCAGAGACAGGAGGATTATATGCCAGCAAACGTCGATGAACTCGTCGTGAGGGTCGCTGACATTTGCACCTATAAGTGGGATATGATCCGTCACAGGCCGCTAGCCTATCTGATAAGCGGATTCTCCGGTGGCGCTATGGTCGTCTTCGGGGCAACGCTGGCCCTGGCGGTTAGCGCCGGCGTACCGGAAAAGCTTGCACCGGGGCTGGCCAACCTGCTTATGGGGCTCGTGTTCATGTTTTCTTTGGTGATTATCATGGTCAGCGGCATGACCCTTGTTACGGCCGACATGTACATTGGAATGATCGGCGTTTTCCACCGTCGCATCAACTGGGGGTGGTTCATCTGGGGCGTCACCTTCGGGTACGTGGGCAACTTCTTGGGCAGCATGTTTTTCATGTGGCTAATCAGCAAATCCGGCAGCTACGCATTTCTACCATGGCTCATAAGAGCGCACAATATTGGCATTGCCAAGTTAGGACAGACAGCTTCACAGATCTTTGTTATGGGCATCGTATGCACTTGGATGCTCCAAATTGCAGCCATTCTCTACGTAAAGGCAAACGATGACATCTCCAAGATCGCCATGGCGGCTTACGGGCCTCTGGCCTTTGTGGCTGGTATGACCGAGCACTGCATCGCCAACATCGGTTTTCTTGCACTGCCTCTTTTTCAGCAGGATCTTTATCTGGAGGTCGTAGCAAAAATGCCGGATGTGGTCCCGGTCATCCTGCACTGGGGCTTCGGTAAATACGGATGGGCGCACAATCAATTATATACGGTTCTTGGAAATCTGATAGGTGGGATCCTTTTCGTAGCCATTGTGTTCCATCTGGTATCTCATCCGAAAAGAGTAGTTGAACTTTATAAAAACAAAACACAGATGATGTTAAAACAGTGAGGAGGCTCCCTGTATGGGCCCTGAATATTCGCCATTTAATCTGTTGATCTGGTCTCTCTTTGCTCTCTTTGTGGTTATCACCTATCTGACGGTTAAAGTCTTTCATCGCAGGTACCCAAATTATCCAAAAGATGACGAAAAGGACGAGGAATAAGGCTGTTAAGGAGCTTACCGTTCGTCCCCGTAGTTACATCGGAAAGATGTCCTATACAGGATCTCCAAATTTAGTAACCAGCCCTAAAAGTGGGCGTTTAAAAAGAGGAGGAGGTGTAGATTATGGAGAAATCGGGGTGGATTCCCACGATGTGTTACCAGTGTAAGGCTGAGTGCGCCATTATTGCCCGAGTCGAAGACGGCGTGCTCAAGGAGATCAGGGGAAACCCAAATTCTCGTGGTAAGGCCTGCGTCAAAGGGATGTCCGGGGTCTCGCTGCAATACTCTCCAGACCGACTCACCTATCCAATGAAACGTGTAGGTGAGCGTGGTGAAGGGAAGTTCGAGCGGATCTCCTGGGACGAGGCCGTAGACATTATAACAACCAAACTCAAAGATCTGAGAGATCGGGGGGAGGCGCACAAACTAACGGCCAGCTTCTTTCCCCACAGTATTACGGATCCCAAATGGCGATTTCTCAATGCTTACGGCGGATTTATCAACACAGCGCTTCCACACTGCGACTCCGCCAAGATCTTGGCTTGGATTAAGACCACCGGAGGCGTTCCAAATCATCACATTCCTCCAGCGTGGTTTACGGTGCCTGAAGGTGGGATTATGATGCTGGCCGGCCGCCACGCCTTTGGCGGACTCGAGGATGCCTCAATACCCAAAGATATTTTAGAGGCCAAAGAGCGCGGTGCCAAATTGGTCGTTGTTGATCCTTTCTTTACAGCCGAGGCGGCAAAGGCCGATCAGTGGATTCCCATTAGGCCGGGTGGCGATACCGCCTTTTTTGTGGGCATGATTCAACATATCGTGGCCAATGGGATGTATGACAGAGAGTTTGTGGCCAACTGGATCCGGGAGGGCGATTTCAAGAAGTTGCAGGACTATCTGGCAGATAAGACCCCGGAGCGTATGAGCGAAATCTGCGATGTCCCGGCAGAAACCATCAGGCAGTTGGCCGAAGAATGTGCTATGGCGCCCTCCGTGGGTGTAGACAGTTTCAAAGGCGTCATGCTCGGAAATGCCCTCGACTTTTCACATGCCTGGTGCATCTTCATGGCCGTTACCGGCAACATTGATAATCCTGGAGGACAACCTCTGCCGGATCTTGTACCACTTTCACCCGTCGAACCAGCGCCGACGCCGCCTTCCTTGCATGATTTAGGATGGCACAGGACAGGCCCGGACAAGGATAAGTTCGAAAAATACTCCTTTATTATGGAGCCGACGTGGTACGAAGCCCAGGCGATTAGGAATGGCGACCTCAAAGTGCTTATGGTGGCGGAGGCTAATCCCGCCTTGACAGAGATGGGAGACTACAGCTGGCAGAAGGCGGTCTGTGAAAAGGACGAAAACGGCAACTACAAACTTGAACTTCTGGTTAGCTTCGAGATCATGCTCTCAGAAACCTCCAAACATGCCGATCTTGTCTTACCTGATAAGTCCTATTTTGAACGGTGGGAGCTTCTCTACATGCCATGGTGGTACAATTTCGGACATGGCGTGGCCCTGCGCCAGCCGATTGTGGAAGCCCCGGGCGAGTGCCGCCACGCCAACGATGTATTCATCGAGATGGGTAAAGAGCTTTCCCCGGAGTATTTCCAATTCGATGACCTTGTCTCTTATTATGACATCGAGCTCTCCGGACTGGGGCTTTCGGTAAAAAAGCTTCAAGAGATGGGAGGACATTGGTCTCCGGGCAGTATCGGTTTCAGAAAGTATGAAACAGCAGGCGGTTTCGGAACACCCAGCGAAAAAGTGCACCTATACTGGGAGGATCTGGAGGAAGCACCTTGGAGCCAGGCGTTCCCGAGGGTGGACCTTCCCTTAGAGTACAGGGCGGTCTTGGATGATTATCCCTTCGTCCTCGTCTCCTACCGGACGATCTTTCACTCCGGTTCAGGGCAGTGGACCTTTAATAACCCGCAACTTCGTGACAGTATATCGGGATTTCAAGAAAACCCTCTCCTGATGAATCCGGTGGCGGCCAAAGAGCTGGATGTCTCCGAGGGAGATACGATAACAGCAGAGTCGCCTACCGGCAGTGTCCAGATCCAGGTTAAATTATCGGAGCGCATCCGGCCGGATTGCGTGGCCCTTGGCCATGGGTTCGGGTCAACCGTGGGCGGTGTAGCCAGTGCTTGCAAGGGCGTAAGTGACAACCGACTGATTCCCGACGCAGGTGCCACGTTGGATTATCAGGATCTTATCGGCGGTGAAGCGCACGTTTCTACGCGCGTCCGTATCGTAAAGTAAGGGGGTGATACCATGAAACAAGTTAGTATGATGATAGATCTTAACCGGTGTATCGGGTGTAGGACCTGTGTTGTCGCCTGTAGAAATCATAAGGAGATCATCGACCATAATAAGGCCATGCCTGATGAGATACCCTATTATCTGAGGGTGGAAACCCGGGAAAAAGGTGCTTTTCCAAATCTTTCTATGGATTCCTGGATCGTCCCTTGCCAGCACTGCAGGGAGCCGAAGTGCGAAACCTCCTGCCCGGAAGGGGCCATAAGCAAAGCCCCGGAAACAGGTGTCGTTACAATAGATCCGGAGAAATGTACAGGTTGTGAGGCCAAATCGGAATCCATCGCGGTGGAAAAACGGAAAATCTCTCCGTGTAAGGGAAATTGCCCTGCGAACATAAATGTCCAGGGATACGTGAATCTTGCTGCACAGGGTAAATTTCAGGAAGCCCTAAGGCTCATCAAAGATGAGAACCCCTTCCCTGCAATCTGCGGGAGGGTTTGCCACCATCCATGTGAATCCGCCTGTATCCGCGACGATGTCGATGAGCCTGTCGCGATCAATGCAATCAAACGCTTCATTTCCGACCTGGATCTCGATCCTGAAACCCGTTACGTGCCAGAGATCAAGGAGAAGAAGGATGAAAAGGTCGCCATTATCGGTGCCGGGCCGGCGGGCCTAACATCCGCCTTTTATCTCGCCAAGGAAGGATATCAAGTCAACGTTTTCGATCGACTACCCGTTGCGGGTGGTATGATGGCCGTAGGTATCCCTGAGTACCGCCTCCCAAATGATATCCTTGAGGCTGAGATCAATGTAATTCGGGATATGGGGGTAGAGATTAAGACAGGCGTAACATTAGGCGAGGAAATTTCACTCGACAGCCTCAAGAACAATGGTTTTGGAGCCGTGTTCATGGCAACAGGTCTTCATTTTGGCGGTCGATTGGATGTCGATGGTGAAGACCTGCCCGGGGTATTTAGCGGACTCGATCTCTTGAAAGATATCGCGCTTGGGAAAAAGATCGAGATTGGGGAAAAAGCGATCGTTATCGGCGGCGGCAATGCCGCCATAGACTCGGCGCTTTCAGCAAAGCGTCTCGGCGCAAAAGAGGTTACCTTGGTCTGCTTGGAACAGCGTGATGAGATGCCCGCCTGGAATAAAGAGATCACGGATGCCCTTGAAGAAGGCATAGAGATTGCCAATGGTCTAGGGCCTCTCCGATTTATGGAAAAAGACGGTAGGCTTTCGGGCATCGAGTTCCAGCTCTGCACCTCGGTTTTCAACGAAAAAGGTGAGTTTGATCCACAATACGACGATTGCCAATTGACAGCCATGGAGACGGACTCGGCCATTATCGCTATCAGCCTTCTGGGTGAGCGAAACTTTGCCGAGAATTCAGGTATTGCCATTACCTCCGAGGGCGGGTTGTGGGCCGACCCTCTCACGCTACAGACCCGAATTGAATGGCTTTTTGCCGGTGGCGATTCGGTCTCCGGTCCCAAAACAGTTGTTGAGGCCATCGCAAGCGGTAAAGAGGCGGCAATATCCATAGACCGTTACATCAGGGGATTTGATCTCAGGGAAGATCGGGTAAAGGAAATAGATATGGCTTCCGATGTATATAAAGCGGAGTATGATCCTGCTAAACGTGCACAGATACCCCGCCTGAAGCCTGGAGAGCGAGCAGGAAATTTCAATGAGATCGAAAAGGGGCTCACAGAAGAGATGGTGATCCAGGAGGCTAAGCGGTGTCTCAATTGCGGTTGCTCGTGCATACAAAGTTGCCCCTACAGCGTGATCCAGTTCGATGGAGAGGCGGGAAAATCTCACAAGTGTGACCTCTGCCAGGACAGGATTTATGCAGGCGAATTACCGGTCTGTGCCGAAGTGTGCATGACAGACGCGATAACTTTTGGTGAATATGACCTTGTAAAGCAATGGGCAGTTTGTGATGGCCGGACAATTGTCACGGATTTGAGTAAAGGATCTATGCTGTACATTAAATAAAATGGAATATTGGAGTGATGGGGGACTGGAGTATTGGAAAAAATACTTTGTTACTCATCACTCCAATACTTAATTAAGGTCAACAATTGAAACCTTGAATATTTGAGCAATTTGAATTTTTTTAGACTTCAAATCAACATCTTAAGAAAAATCCCATTTTTTTCACTAATGAAATTGTAGTTAACAGCACAATATATTGTATGTGCGCCAATCATAAATTTATTGATAAAAGTTCATGACTTCTCCCTTCAGGGTTGATAAATCAAAGCTCAAAATATTTAAGGTTTAGGTTCGAAAGCTTTAATATAATTGGTAAAATGATAATCTTTAATACGCACTAAACTCGGAACCTGAAATCGGGGGAGCGGAAATGAAAACCACAATATAATATTGGGGGCAAATCTGGATTGCTTAATAATTTTAAAACAGGGTTATAGACATAAAATTAAAGAATTAACAGTCAGGGGTGATTCAATAATAGAATCCATCCTATATGTTTTTTTCGACCTAAACATAAACAATTTCAATCCTCCATCATTCACATCTAACATCCACAATAAATTCCACTTGCCTTACGGCCTTTTGATTTTTTTCGGTGTTAATGTTATTAGTACGATTCGAAAATAATTCGGTAATGGGAGGCTTTATTCTACTAAATCGCAATATTTTTTAAGCCATTGGAAATTTTATTGGAAAAAAAATGGACATTATTGAGCAATATCTACTTCGGAGCCAGGAAATAATTGGAAATCGTACTCAGGAGGAAAAACGATATGATAAAGAAGTTACAAGATGGCTTCGAAAAGGAAAAAACATCAGAAAAGCTATAACTAAAGCAAATAAAAAGTATCCAAAAGAGGCTCTTCAGGTTGATGAATCAAACATCAATGGTGTTGCTGCTCATTATGAATATATATTAGAGCATGAAGATATCATACAAAAAATATCACACTAAATATTAACTAGCTGATTTCCCTTTGTGTTTATCCGCATGGACTAACCTGAAAAGAAATTGAGGGGGAACCATCAGACTTTTGGTAATATCATATTAATTTGTACTAGAGACAATGGGTATGAAATCAAAGATTATCCAGTTTCGTAAAATTTCTTCTGAACGGAGTACATCGTTGGATAAATACGAAGAACAAATTGATGATTTTGAATCATGGGAGCCATACGCTAAGCTCATAGAGGAAGAAGACTACCCCAATTTAGTCAGATACTGTAAAAAAAGAGCAGAACAGTTTCCTGATGATCTTTATGCGCAGTACTATTTAGGTGATGCTTTTGTATTAAACGGTGAATATGAGAAAGCAATTGAGTTCCTTTCCGAACATCACAGAAAGCATCCTTGGAACAAAGATTATCAACACGTCATTCTGAAGGCCCTATTTGCTCTTGGAAAAACTGAGAATGACTTCTATTGGGTCGAAGAACCAATCATTCTGAGGATGTCTGAGGATGTTGTCGATGCCAGTTTTAAATTCCTTAGAAGAAAAAGAAGACCTCGCCCTGTGTTTGCAATCTATACGGAGTTTGTGACAGAAGGCTATTTACATTTCACAGAAGAAGATCTTTTTAATGCATTATTGAATGATAAAAGATTCATAGTTGAAAAACTTGATGAAGGCCCGATTTTTGCTGAAGTTAAGGTAAATCGGAAGAGAAAGAAATAACCTTAAGATTATATATTATTTGATAGAGTTAATGCAGAGCTCAGAAGGCCACACACAATTGCAAAGGGAGATGAATATTGTAATTTTATGTTCTATAGAATAAGTACGGTATCAGATGCAGAACATTTAAATAAATATGGCAATGCCCAACAAGGCAATTTAACTCGGATACAAATTCCGCTTCATTCCATTTACACCGGTAATTTGGGACGTTAACTGTATGAAAGGATAAAATGAAAGTATATCAGCTAAAAGTATCAATTATCGGATTACCAAAAATATACAGAATAATTGAAGCATCTGAAAACTGCACCTTCGATGAGCTTCATGAAACAATTTTTGACGCATTTAATCGGTATGACCCACATCTATATTCCTTTTTTATAACCAAAAAGGACACAAAGAATGTTCATTCAATCTATGAAGCGCCTGAAATAACACATCCTCAAAATGTCGAAGATATTTTCGGTTTTGGTAGAAAGAAAAAGTCTACGGCCAAAACTAGGGTCGGTGATGTTGATTTGGAGGAAAAGGACGTATTTCATTACTTATTCGATTTTGGAGACGATTGGTGGCATCGTATTCGTGTGCAATCTATAAAAGAGACGAATCTTAGGAAAAAATCTATAAAAATTATAAAATCAATTGGTGAATCTCCGCCACAGTACCCCGATTATGATGATTACTTTGACGAAGATTATGAATGATAAGAAAGCAGCTCAATATACAAGATACTATGGCTCTCTCATCTTATGCACATCGTGTGATATCTACAACAGATCAGAAAAATTAGAGGCTCAAAAAACCTGTTCATCATTCCCCCAAGTCTTATGACTGAATTACACCCTTCTAAAATGGAGCGAAACAGTCTAAATTTGTTTAATACCAATATAGTATCTTAATAAAAATTCCATTTTTTCTCCAAATAAAATAAGGGTCAACCTACCCAACATATTGTATATGAACCAATTACAAATTTATTGACAAAAGTTCATGATTTCTCCCTTTACGGTTAATAAATCAAAGCCTAAAATATTTTAGGTTTCTGAAAAAAGTCTATAAGAAATCGGGGTGTTCTTCAGGCCCTAATTCAATACCTGAAACCCGGAATAAGGTGGAAGGGAAAAACACAAAATGTGGAATCAGAGGAGAATCTGAACTGGACCATAATTTATAATTGGGGCTATCGATATCTAAATAGTATCACAACAGTCCGTAAAGATTAGATATCTGACTTTTTTGCAAGGTATCCCCAAGATTGGTTAGCGGGAAAAAAGATTGTGAAACATTTAATCAAGCCTTTAGTTTTAAGCCCTGAATGTGTTGAACAAAATGTCGATTGGTTCAGTAAAGCCTAACCGACCGAAGAACATCTGGTTTTCTGCAATGGAAATGTATGCAAA
>CALANC010000379.1 GCA_937925895.1 uncultured Desulfobacterales bacterium | reverse complement strand
AAAAAGATTATTGATGAGGCAGATACGTAGTGGACTTTCAATCATTAGTTGCCATCTGGGATTTCCGGTGAACAGGATGAACTATTCGAGCTTATCCCTGAGATTACGAGGATACAAGCAGCGTTGTCATTCTAGGGCCTTTAGTAATAGATAAATCGAGGTTCTTTTCCATCATTTTCAATTTTCCCAATAGTCCTTGCTGGAACTCCGGCGGCTATGCGATATGGAGGCACATCTTTCGTTACCACCGCACCCGCACCCACCACGCTATGAGGCCCGATACGCACGCCTTTTATGATGACTGCATTCATGCCGATGAAAGAATAGTCCTCAATGTAAACCGGGCTGTATTCGTACTCTGCCTTGCCGCCGGTCAAAGTCGATTTAATGGTATCATGAGTGATGACACGGGTCCCTGTTGATATTGTGCAGTGTTTGCCTATCCTCAATATTCCAGTTCCGTCCAAGGTGCACTGTTGTCCTACGAATGTATTGTCGCCTATTCTTACATCGCCCACTACCGCAGTGGAATCGTAAATCGTAACGTTTTGTCCACCCAGAAAGTCACCCTTTTCCTTGCGATCGAAAACACTTTCAATAAATGGATCCAGCCTTTTCCAACTCTGCCATCGGTATTTTCGCAGGGCGACATTAAGTTTTTTAAGATCTTCCCACAATGCTAAAAGTTCGGGATCAAGCTGTAAATCTTCAGAACGCATAATTCACCTCACCCCTCAGGCTGTTAGATGTTATTGAAAACCAACAGTCTTTATACTCCTACCATGATTATCTTTGTTGGAAATCTTACTCCCGAGGCGAGCACAGCGAAAACTATCAGATAAAGCCTACCCAAAATTAAAACAGCTTAAAAACCTTTTGGAAGAGGCAGCGTAAAAATGGCCAATTAACTCATAAACTAGCATTTTCTATCCAGGAAAAGTCTCCTTGGAAATCCATTGCAGGTGAGTATTTCATCGCTTGAATCGCGGCCGTCCGGAGCGACAACCCTGATAGGCGCGCCCGAGCCATAGCCTCTCCAACTTTCAAGCCTGCTATATTTAACTCCAATGCTGTCCTCGGCCCCAGGTGATATGAGCAAATAGTCGAATGCCCCATGACTGGATTAGAGTCCGGATAAATTTCTATCCCCAATTCTTTCATTCTTTTGTAGTCAACAACTCCACTTCTCAATATTAATAGTATTGAGTCATTAGCGTCTCTAAGTTCAGTAGGTGTTATTATTCCATTGTCTCCAATAATGCATGTATTATGAGATTTTTCCTCACAAATAACAACATCACACTGTGAAATATATGTCAGAATTGATTCTTTATCATTTCGGTTGATGAAAAACGGTTTATATTGATTTTCAATACACTCATCAAAAGACGTCCAGCAGTATTCAATCTTATTATTATAAAAAATTTCATTTATTATCTTGGCAAGAGGATCAGAGGTAAAAATAAAAAATTTATTCTTGTATATCTCAATATTATATTCAAACAAAATTTTCCAAACTAAGTATGCTGCATATTTAATGAAATCGATTTTGTGTTCATCTGTTCCCATTACGAGAATACCGGCTTCTTTACATGCACCCAAATCAATTTCTGCAGGCCTAAACTCCCATGTCTCCCACATTAAAGGTATAACAGCGGTCTCTTTCATCCATGAAATCATTTCAGTGTCTATGGGTCGAACAAAACCCAAATTGGCAATAATATCACTCTGCGAAACATGTTCTGGATATTTTTCAAGGACTACTTCAATTGTACCATCCAGATTCCACAGTCGGGCAAACTCATTGGTCACAGTCTTTATTTCTTCAGCTGTGCCCCAACTGGAGTCACGCGTTATAGCATAGATTTTTTTTGCTCCTGCCATGGCACATATCAATGGTGTAAAAAGATAATAACCGGAAGCTGCTTCAGTGTATATCACTAGGCCACCAAGATCTAATTTGTATTCATCTAGATGTTGATTAATTATTTTAATGATTCTTTTTCTCTGAAATTCGGAAAACACATCAATCTCCCTTCCAGACCTCATAAGTTGACAAGATCTTTAAGGAAATATGTTTCTCTTTGATGTTTTCTGATATATTCCACAATGATGGAAAACAGCGTTCCAATCCCGTAGCCATCATTGACATACTTGTAAAGCTCATCGTAGTCGGTTTGTGGCAAATTTACTTCTCTCAAAATTTGTTGATATTGATCTATACTCCTGGAGTTCAAAAAAACATGGATTGGATGAAAATTGAATACCTTCAAGCCAGGCTTTTTCCAATTAGGTATATCTAAACGATCTGTTGGAAGACCATGCATCATATGCACAGGATCACTCCACCAAACCGCGAAGCGGGTTAAATCGCCAAGTTTGGTTGGCTCCAGGTGCGGATGAAAGGGCATAATGATAGAGCTGTCGTAAATTATTCCATGCTGTGGAAGTATTTCAATGAGTCCAGCATGCCAGTATAGCCAATGGGATCTAAAACCTATTGCATCTGAGTACCATGTCTTCATCCTAATCAAGATATCAGCAATAGAATTTCCTTGGGTAGAATTCGGCATAAAATTTGGATGCAATGCCCTTTCTATATGAGGTGCATCCTTAAATTCATATGGAGAAGTGAGGAAAAATGTCCCCTTGATCTCGGCTTGCCTTAGTTTCTCTACAATCTCATCTAGGACAAACTGTGGAACCCAGTCACTGTCAAAAGTAAGAACAATCATGTTTCATTCATGCTTATAATAATACAATCGTACAATATTTGACTTTTCTTTGTGTTGCTTTCGAAAAAGACCAATAAGTAGTGGGAAATTTGGATCAGACTTTGACAGTTATCTGCAAACTGCCTCACGGAGTGTATATCTTTACCGGATAGATGCTCAGCTTGGCACTGACTTTTTCGATATAAGCCGGGCTTATTGTCAAGGCTATATGCTTTACATTCTTTTCTGAAATGAAGTTAAGTCCTCCGACAGGTCTCCCATGAACCAACGCTCCCCACATGGTCTTATTCTCGTCAATATATGCGGTTATCTCCGAAGGGTCAAACTTCCCAATAAAAGGAGCGAACAACCCAGATGTAGCTAATCCAAAAATGCCAAAATTCTCTTTACTCTTCTGTGCTTGACTTCTAGCGCTCAAAATCGCTTTGATTGCTTTTTGAGCATAATCGGCATTCTTGTCGGCAGTTACTCTATTTTCTTTATATGCACTCGGATGTTTTCCATCTTCAATTCCTTTTTTTTCAAGAACTAAATAGAGCTGAACCCCGACCCCTTTGGATGCGGATATTTCAAAGCCTGATTTGGTTGCAAGCCAATGCAACGTCGGCACCGTTAATTTGGACAAGTGATCGACACAAAAGAGATCATTCGGGTTTTTTTCAAAATTGGGCACACGGATAAAAAACTTGCCACCTTGCTTCAGACCCTTATTTGCCCATCTCAGCATGTCTAGAGGCTGTTCCACATGCTCCAACACCCCGAGGGCAACTATCAGATCGAAAGCGTTTTCCTCTAGCGTAAAGCCCTGGTAATCTGTTTGGTACATCTCAACATCAGACAGCTGTTCTTTAAGGAATTCAAAAGCCATTCCAGGCTCAAAGGCTGTAAGCCGCCACTCCGAGTGATTACTGTAGAAGTGACGCAAGAAGTGGCCTTTACCTGCCCCAATCTCAAGCAGCATGCCAGAACCACTAATTCCCACCATCTCCTGAATCATCTTATAAGAGTATTCAGCCTGGGACACAGGGCCAGTGTCGGTATAGCTCTGCACTTCGGCATCGTCACTGAAAAGCATCAGACTGTACGTTTCACTATAGAATTCTTCAGCGAAATCTCGGACCCCCCTTGCATTAAAAATCAGACCACATTCTTTACATAATCGGTTGTCCAAAGTTGCCCTTTTTACTACTTCAAAGCTTGAGGTGACCGACTCACCTGTGTATTTAGGGTAAAGTGATTCATACTCATTCGAATTGCAACTGGGACAAAGAATAACTTTCATATCTTCTGTCCTTTCAACAAAATCTGGTTAAAAGCAACTGTAGTAATAATACATCCAGATTTCTTTAACCCGTCGAGCATATCAGATGGTAATAGACCCGCCCTAATCTTCTAGTGCGGATTTTTTCGAAAATTCAACAGAATCTACTAAGAGTTCGGAAATCCCACGTAGAATCACACCCGAACCATATGGAAAAAAAGGACGAATTTCCTCATCCAGCACATGCTTCCGAATCAACACATCCGGCTCATTATAACCCACCATAGCCCGCAATGAAGTAGTTCCCGAGAACCTAGGATTGATCTCAAACACGTAAACCTTTTTGTCCACAAAACGGCACTGGATATTAATCGTGCCCCGAGCACCAAGGGCAAGCGCAATATCTTCGCATGGCTTTGTCACTTCTGGAAACTGTCCTATTTCCCCCTGGGTTATACCACTGCTTATGGCTAGAATCTTTCCGTCATTATCCCCATTTGTACGACTTCTAACCTTCAAATGATTGCTCAAACCAGATAGAATGTAGCGTTTGAC
>CALANC010000378.1 GCA_937925895.1 uncultured Desulfobacterales bacterium | reverse complement strand
GCTTACCTTCATGGATGCCGGATAGGGATACAAAACTTCAATCATGCTATAGAATTACACAGCCTTAAATTCAAGTATTGACGCCACCACAAATACATGATTTGATTTTCCAAAACGGGTTTATCGCTCTTCACACCATCCCATCATAAATGGAGGTGAAATTCATGAGACACGAAATAAAAGATAAAGAATATGTTTGGAAAAAGAAACGCCGCAGACCAGCAGACAAAGGAGTCAAGAAAGATAGACGCAGAAAGGTTTTAGAAGGTATTATTGTAGAAGATTACGAGCGCAGGCAGGAAGACGAAGCTTCTTATGACGACGTTGAGAAACGCAGCGGCGAGGACAGAAGAAACGGTAAGGATAGAAGGAAATAAAGACGATTGGCGTAACTTTGTTACCCAAAATACAGATACTGGAAAAAAATGAGGCAATCGCTAATTGTGGTTTTATAATGAAATACAGACAAATTCTAAGAGGAGGAAGTTATCATGTTGAAAAAAATCGAGCTCTACAAGGAAAGCGGCTTCAGCGACAAGGCTTTTAACAGATTTTTGATTCATGACTCACCATACTTTAAAATCCTAAATTTCAACTTTAAAGCCGGTCAGAAATTACCGATACACTCCCATGAAATTGAAGGTCAACTCAGCATCGTTGTGCTGGAAGGTACCGGAGAGTTCCTTGGAAAAGACGACATGACCATACCCGCAAATCCGGGAGATGTTTTGATCTCAGATATCAGCGAACCGCATGGTGTCAGAGCGAATAGTGATATGCGGGTGGTGGTGACTATTGCCCCACCCATTTAATACCTGAATCTTGCATGAAAATTGATGAGAGTCTTTAATTTACAAAAATAAAGCGGATTTACACAATATCATTTAGGCATACATTTTGACAGAATGGTATCGGATAATTTTCTTTTTTCTCATCAATTTTCACCCAAAGGGCGAGCCGGGGTTTTTCATCTGCTGCGTTATTAAAGGCTCGCAATAGTTTACTATGGTTTCGCCTTTCAGTGCCATGCAAATGAGCGCATCAGGCGCGTGAAATCCCGGGTGAGACAGGACCGGGCCCTCTATTTGGGCCCGGATTCAGGATTTAATTGCCAGATCCTTGGTCAGGTCAATGCCGTATTTTTTAATTCGTTTCCAAATGGTCACCCGGCTGACCCCCATAATTCTGGCTGTTTCAGACTGATTGCCCTTTGTCTGCCTAAGGATGTGTAGCAACGCTTTTCTTTTAGAATCGTCATAGGAGATCGCATCACCAGTAGGATCTGAATTTACTCGACCTTTGATTATTTTTGGGGGCAGATGTTCTTTTTTGATATCGCCCCCAGGACACAGAACAAAGGCGTATTCAATGGCGTTTCGAAGTTCCCTGACATTACCGGGCCACGAATAGGACATGAGTATCTCCATGGCTTCGGGTGAAATCCCTTCGATATTTTTGTTTCCCTTTAACGTGTTTTGCTGGATAAAGTTTTGTACGATTATTGGAATATCTTCTATACGTTCAGCAAGGGAGGGACAATAGAGGGGAAAGACATTGATACGAAAGAAAAGATCTTCTCTAAAAAGGTTTTGTTGGATCAAATTTTCAAGGTTTTTATTGGTTGCAGTAATAATGCGCACATCAACCGAGATCGGTTTGTGATCGCCGACGCGTTCTATCTCTTTTTCTTCCAAAACTCGCAAGAGTTTTACCTGAGTGGATAAGGGAATATCACCGATTTCGTCCAGAAAAATGCTGCCCTTGTGAGCAGCTTCAAAACGACCGACTCTGCTTTGGTCAGCACCGGTGTATGCACCTTTGATGTGGCCGAAAAGCTCGCTTTCTAAAAGGTTTTGGTTAAGAGCAGCGCAATTGACTTTTACAAAAGGTCCGTTTCGGCGTGTACTTTCTTCGTGTATTGCTCTGGCCACCATCTCTTTTCCGGTGCCGCTTTGTCCGGTGATGATAACCGGTGCATCCGTCTGGGCAACATTATCGATTAATTCGAAAAGCTTTTGCATTGTCGTGGAGGTGCCCAAAATGCCATGAAAACCCTCATCCCAGTGAAGCGTTTTCCGCAAGGATACGATCTCCTGCTGCTGTCGAATATACTCCGAGATGTCAGTAAGGGTTTCCACGGCTCCGATAATAGTTCCGTCCTGGTCACGCAAAACAGTGGCACTCTTAATTACATGGACAGATCTCTGATCCTTGTTTGTAATTAGACATTGTTTGTCTCTAACCGTTTCATCGGCAAAGAGACTGCACCATTTATTTCCGGTTCCTTCTCCTATAATCTTACATTCGGTGCAGTTTAATATCTGACAGGATTCACCGACCAATTCATCGGCTGTGTATCCCGTCAATTGCTCGGCCGCCGGATTGGCGGCCAGAATGTCCCCACCCGGACCGATTACCAGGAGTCCATCCTGTAAGGTATCAACGATCGTCTTCCAATGTTTGGCGATATTCATTTCATTGTTTCCTTATTTTAGTTTGAACACTATATTAAAAAATCCAAGGTTAATACTGTTTAGGTGTAAACCTCAATTGTTAACACCTGTTAACATAACAATTAATACGACTATTGCAAGCAAAATAATTTATGGTCGTTTTAAAAGTTAAATCAAGGTGTTGTGAATTAATAAAAAATTAAATGATTCTGGCATAAGCATTGCAATAAGATGTTAGGAAATATTAAACCCAAAGGAGGTCATCCGGTGAAAAAAGCAATTTCAATGTTAATGGTATTCGCATTTGTCGTTACGTCAGCCGGTGTTGTTTTTGCCGCTGACAAAGGAAACAAAAGAAAGGGAAAGTACACCTATCGAAAGGTTTATAAATCCTGCCATCAAAGAGGTAGGGTGAATTCAGAGACACCATCTTTGAGCCCGAACTCCAAAACACAGGCAGACTGGGTGAAAGTTTTCGACAAAAAAGAATTTGCCGAATTTGGCTGCAAGGAAGAATGGGATAAGTTGTCCGACAAGGACCTGTTGGATATTTTTTCATACCTGCATGCGTATGCTTCAGATTCGCCCAATCCGGTGTCGTGCAAGTAAATAGGGGCGAAAGTGACTAAAATTACAAGCGATCTAAAGTGCCTAAAATTGCTGATATAAGAAAAACCATATCGGCCGGGTTTTTAACGTCTAAGTAATTATCTGATTATCAATAAATCAACACGGAGGTCATTATGAAATTGAAAAGAGTTGTAACACTTACCATCAGCTTGGCGCTAATCATGACCATAGGTTTTGGATGCGCCACAACACAGAAAGAAGCTGCTCTGCCTAAGGTTGAGAAAGCCAAAGACTGGCGGTTCCATGACATTGTGGACGTTGCTTTTGTCAAACAGCATGTGACGGTACCGATGTCGGAAGATGTGATGCTCATCGATTCCAGACCCAAGAGGAAAAAGTATGATAAGGGGCACATTCCCATGGCCGTAAGCATCCCTGATTCCCAGTTCGAAAAGATGGTGGACAAGCTGCCCCAAGATAAAAACACATTGCTGATTTTCTATTGTGAAGGGTTAAAGTGCCCGCTGAGCCACAAATCAGCCTGGAAGGCTGAAAAGCTCGGTTATACCAGTGTTAAGGTTTTTGCCAAAGGTTTTCCTGAATGGATTAAAGCTGGTAACTATCCATCGGTTTCTGAAAATTGGGTGAAAAAACAGATCGACAACAAGGCTGATTTGGTCTTAATCGATTCCAGACCCAAACGGAAGAAATATGATAAAGGGCATGTTCCCACAGCCATCAGCATTCCTGATTCACAGTTTGCCAAATTAAAGGATCAGCTGCCTCAAGACAAAGCCAAGCTACTCGTGTTTTACTGCGAGGGGTTCAAGTGTCCGTTGAGTCACAAATCAGCGAAAAAAGCAATTGGCCTCGGTTACACAAACGTCAAAGTATTTTCAGCCGGGTATCCGGCCTGGAAAGCAGTTGCAGGAACAGCTGCTGTGGCATCCGCTCCGACTCAGATTAAAGCGGGCAAAGAAGAGGGGAGCATCGACGTTGAGACCTTTAAGAAGATTATGAAAGAGAATCCTAAAAGTATTTATTTGGTCGACGTCCGGGATCTGGATGAATTTGCCGCCGGAGCCTTTAAGACCGCTGTTAATATTCCCAGCGATAAACTGGAAGACGAGATCAAAACCTTCTCTTCTGATAAAGCCATTGTTTTTGTGTGCGCGACGGGCGCAAGAAGCGGTGAAGCGTTTTATATGGTCCAGGATCTAAGACCGGAGCTCAAAAAGGTTTATTATGTGGAAGCGGAGATAACCTATAATAAGGACGGATCCTATAAGATTGTTGAACCCAAATAATCGTTTTGCCTTATTTATATGAATACAGAATGCTGCAGCCTTTATCCAGAAGGCTGCAGCAAATTAAAAAGGCGGATTAAGATTATTTTTCGGAGTGTTATATGAAACGATCTAAAGGAATGAGTCAAGTTAAATTATGTTTTTTAATGTCTGTTTGTCTGCTGTTTATTTTGACATGGACAGCTGAAGGCAAACAGGCGGAGACGGATCAGGTGCCCGGCCGAACGATGGCCCGGCAAGCGACAAAAGCTAAAGCTTTGTGGAGTACCACCGACCACTCCAAGCATGAAGCGTTGCAACAGGCGTTCAAATCCGGAGAAGAAATAACCCGGGCCTGCCTATCCTGCCATTCCGAAGCAGGATCTCAATTTCGTAAAACCATTCACTGGACCTGGCTTGGTGACAGCGATCATTCGGACAAGAAGTTCGGTAAAGCCGGCCATTCGTTGAACAACTTTTGCATTTCCACCAATAAATGGCAGGATAAAAGCTGTTCATCCTGCCATCCTGGCTGGAACGCCACCGTCGGTGAAATCAACTGCCTGGTTTGTCACAGCCAAAAAGAAATAAACTGGACGGAAGCCTTGGAGGATTTCCAAGCGTTTGTCGATTCCGATGATCCGGAGGATTTGGAACTGGCCAAAGAGATTCAAGAAGGCATCTTGGAATCCGTCCAGAGTATTGGCCGTCCAACGCGGAAAAACTGTGGCTCCTGTCACTTTTATGGCGGCGGTGGTGACGGCGTCAAACATGGGGATTTGGACTCATCCGTCACCAAGCCGAACAAGGCGTTAGATGTCCATATGGGCGTTGACGGTCAAAATTTCCAATGCACCCGCTGCCATACGACCAAAGCGCACAATATTGCCGGGCGAATTTACTCGAAGCCGGCATCCCCGGACCGTAGAAGTCTGATCGAAGACGACTTGACTCCAAAGATTATGTGTGAATCTTGTCACAGCAGCAAGCCGCATAAATTTGGTTCCAAGGTCAACGATCACACGGATAAGGTGGCCTGCCAGAGCTGCCATATTCCTGCGTTTGCGCGTGTAAATCCTACAAAAATGTGGTGGGACTGGTCAAAAGCCGGAAATACCAAAGACGGGAAACATTATAAAAGAAAAGGCGCTTTCGGGAAATACGACTATCTGTCCTATAAAGGTGAAATGAAGTGGGAAAAGAATGTCAAGCCGGAATACTTTTGGTTTAACGGCTCCATCAACACGCTCACGGTAAAAGACATTATAGATCCGAGCCAAATTATCCCGGTATCCGCACCGGTGGGTAGCCGGGCGGACGACAATGCCAGGATTTTTCCTTTCAAGGTCCATCGAGGAAAGCAACCTTACGACAAGGTGCACAAAATTCTTTTGACCCCTCTTTTGTCCGGAAAGGATGGCTACTGGACCACCTATGATTGGCAGCGAGCGTTTGCTAAAGGTATGGAGAGCTTCAGTCTGCCGTTTTCCGGTGAATTTGATTTTGTCGAAACCACCTACGTCTTTCCCACCACCCACATGGTCGCACCCAAAGACAACGTGGTGGCCTGCAGCGAGTGTCACATAAAAAAAGAAGGTCGGTTGGCCAATTTGGCTGGATTTTATATGCCCGGACGCAACAGCTTTAAATTGCTGGATATGGCCGGATGGACGGTTATAATAGCATCGCTGTTGGGCGTTATTCTTCATGGCTTAGGTCGGATTTTCACCAATGGTAAAAGGAAGGGGGAGTAACCCATGGCGGTGCAGAAAATGAATAATATTTATCTATATACGAGATATGAGCGGTTTTGGCACTGGCTGCAAATGGTTTTTATTTTTATTCTTCTCATCACGGGGCTCGAAATCCATGGGGTTTATGCCCTGTTTGGTTTTGAACGGGCGGTGGAGATACATAATTTCACCGGAATCAGCTGGCTTATCGCCTTTGCCTTTTTTGTATTCTGGGTGTTTACCACCGGTGAGTGGAAGCAGTACATTCCCACAACCAGGAAAATGTTAGAAGTCATCCGTTATTATAGCTATGGGATCTTCAAAGGCGAGTCCCATCCGGTTCCAAAACGAAAGGATGCCAAGCACAATCCGCTCCAGCGACTGACTTATCTTTCTTTGGCTGCTTTTTTACTGCCTATTCAGATGGTAACCGGTTTTCTCTACTGGGGGTATAATTCCTGGACGGATTGGGGGTTTGGAGGACTTCCTTTGGGTCTTGTGGCACTGGTGCATATGGCTGGAGCATTTGCCATCTTTTCCTTTATCATTGTCCATGTCTACATGACCACAACCGGGCATACGATTTTTGCTCACATCAAAGCCATGATCACCGGTTGGGAAGATGTGGAAGAGGGCGTAGAAATCGAAGAGTGGGAACGGGCCCATTAGTCCATAAACAAGTCTGTAGTCAAATATCTTTCGCCGGTGCTGGGCAAGACGACAACAATCTGTTTCCCCCGGTTTTCGGGTCTCTTGGCCACTTCCATCGCAGCCGAGGCCGCAGCACCTGAAGATATACCGCATAGAATTCCTTCCAAAGCAGCGAGTTTCCTGGCGGTTTCAAATGCTTGGTCGTTTGTTGCGGTAACAATTTCATCGATAATTGTAATGTTCAAGACATCAGGAACAAAGCCTGCGCCGATACCTTGAATCTTATGAGGCCCGGGTGTGCCGCCGGAAAGTACGGGAGAATGGGCCGGCTCTACCGCAACAGCTTTGAACGATGGTTTACGGGCTTTGATGACCTCGGCCACCCCGGTAATGGTACCGCCGGTTCCGATGCCTGAAACAAAGATATCGACCTTTCCTTCAGTATCGTTCCAAATTTCTTCAGCAGTGGTTTTTCTGTGTATCTCGGGATTGGCAGGATTGGAAAACTGATCCGGCTTGTAAGCATTGGGTGTATTTTCAAGAAGTTCATTGGCTCTGGCAATGGCTCCTTTCATTCCCTCGCCACCCGGTGTCAGAACAAGCTCAGAACCCAAATGTTTTAAGAGTTTTCTTCTCTCGATACTCATGGTTTCGGGCATGGTGAGAACGAGCTTATACTTTTTTACTGCACAAACAAATGCCAGGGCTATGCCTGTATTTCCGCTGGTGGGTTCTATGATTGTGGATTCACTGTTAATCAATTCTTGTTTTTCGGCGGCCTCAATCATTGCCAGACCGATGCGATCCTTTACGCTCCCGAGTGGATTGAAAAATTCGTATTTGGCCAGCATTTCAACCCCAAACTCGTCACTCATGGTATTGATACGGACAAGTGGGGTGGATCCGATAGTGGCATTTATGCTGTTCAATATTTTCATCGTTGACTCCTTCATTGAATGGTTCTAAGGTCTATCAGAGTATATGATCGGTTTCACCGTCCCATTATGGCACCAGTCTTAACATACGATCCAGTGCCGTACGGGCATCTGTTTTTATCTCCTCAGGAACCGTAACTAAATTGGCACGGCCAATATTTTCCAAAGCCCACAAGAGGTTTTTGGGGTTT
>CALANC010000377.1 GCA_937925895.1 uncultured Desulfobacterales bacterium | reverse complement strand
GGTATAACCAGCAGTGACTATTTTGTTGGCCTTCCAATTCCGGCAGGAGCAGGCATGACGGCAACAACAGTTTTGTTTTTTAGTCGGTTTGGTCTGGCAGGAAAGATAAACCCCATAGCCATTCTAATTTTACTTTATGTTCTATCTTTTTTAATGGTAAGTACAATAAAATACAATAGTTTTAAAAAACCTGAACTGTTTAAAAAAATGAATTTCAATGTTCTGGTAGCGGTAATATTGATTCTCATTTTTATCGCTGCACAGCCATCAATCGCCCTTTTTATCTTAGGGCTTGCCTATATCGTTTCAGGACCCTTCACTGCCATTAAGAAATTAAAGGCCGCAAAGAAATTAAATGCTGAAACTTCAGCAATAGAAAACCAGAAATCAGGTACATTTATATCATAATATGGATCGTGTTAAAATTGACACTCCCTGAATCCATTTCTTGGTTGGACCGGGAATACGCTCTGTTGCCGCTCAATAGGGGAGGGAATAGTTAAAGTGCTACGTGATGACATAAAAGATGTTGCTGCCGGGAAAATGGGATACACCGCACAAGAGTTGGGAGATCTTGTGGCAGATCATATTAAAGGGTAATGGATAAAAAAATCAAGGAAGGTTATTATGTCTAGTAGGAAATTTAATGTTGCGGTAGCAGGTGCAACCGGCGTCGTCGGCAATCAGATGATCGCTTGCCTGGAAGAGCGAAACTTTCCCGTTAAATCACTAAAGTTATTAGCATCCAGCCGTTCCTTGGGACAAAAGCTTAAATTTAGAGGTGAGTCAATTGATGTTGAGGAGTTGACGGAGCGTTCTTTCAAGGATATGGATATTGCCCTTTTTTCAGCAGGTGGCGGCACGAGCGAAAAATTTGCACCTTTTGCAGCACAAGACGGGTGTGTCGTTGTCGACAATTCAAGTGCATGGCGCATGGATCCTGAAGTCCCGTTGGTGGTTCCCGAAGTAAATGCGCATGCTATAGAGCAATATAAAAATAAGGGTATCATTGCAAATCCGAACTGTTCTACCATTCAAATGGTAGTGCCGTTATATCCATTACACAAAAAATATAAAATAAAACGGGTCGTTGTTTCGACCTACCAATCCGTTTCCGGCACAGGGAAGGAAGCAATTGATGAACTCGATTCCCAAATCCGCGGCATTCTGAACTTTAAGGAGTTCCAGAGCAAAGTATATCCTCATACAATCGCCTTTAATTGCCTACCTCACATCGATGTGTTCCTGGACAATGGATATACAAAGGAAGAAATGAAAATGGTTTATGAAACCAGAAAAATCCTCGAAGATGATAGCATAGGCGTCACATCAACGACCGTTCGCGTCCCAGTTTTTTATGGGCATTCAGAATCGATTAATGTGGAAACAGAGAAAAAAATATCTGCTGCGGAAGTTAAATCCTTACTTGAAAAGATGCCCGGTGTTCAGGTCGTGGATGACCCGAAAAATAACCTCTACCCACTTGCCATTGAGGCTGCCGGAAATGACCAGATATTTGTTGGACGCCTTCGGGATGACGATTCGATACCCAACGGCATCAACATGTGGGTGGTTGCCGACAACATCAGGAAAGGGGCATCAACCAATGCGGTTCAAATTGCCGAGGTGCTGGCAAACGAGTATTTGTAGTGGGGAGAAGAAAGCGTTTGCCTAAAAAAGCGCAATCCATAGAACCAAGAAACCTATCAGGAGTATAAAATTGGAGCGGATACCGATTACAAAAGAGGGATATGAGGCACTCAAGAAGGAGGTGGAATATTTGAAAAGGGTTGAGCGCCCCAAGAATATTAAGGCGATTGAAGAGGCCAGGAGTCATGGGGATCTTACCGAAAATGCGGAATTTGAAGCTGCTAAAAACCGGCAGGCATTTATTAGCGGTCGATTAAGTGAATTGGAATATAAACTGTTTTGTGCGGATATCATCGACTCTCATGATTTGCCTAAAGACAGGGCTGTTTTTGCCAGTTCTGTTATGCTGGAGAATACAGATACAGGTGAAAGCGTTACCTATCAGCTCGTGGGACCTGATGAATCGAATATCGGAAGAGGACGTATTTCCGTTACATCGCCGTTAGGTAAGGCGATTATAGGAAAAAGACCAGGAGATGAAATCGTTTTGGAGGCTCCTGGAGGAAAAAGATCTTTTGAACTTATCGAAATTTTATAACACCGAAAATTAAATGGAGATTTTAAAGTGGCACGTATAACAATTGAAGATTGCTTGAAACGGGTTCCGAACCGTTTTCTATTGGTCAACATGGTGGCAAAACGTGTAAGACAGATCCGTGAAGGGTCGGAATATCTAGTAAGTTCGCCAAAAAATGAAGATATTGTTGTATCCTTGCGGGAAATTGCTGCAGGTAAGATTACCATTCAAGAAGATACTGAGGAAAAACCAGAGGAGAACGAAGTTTAACTTTTGCTGAAAAATAGCTATACATACAAGGTGTTGAACAGGAAGGTCGGAAAGGCGCTACACCGGTATGACATGATATCCGACGGTGATCGTATATTGGTAGGGCTGTCAGGAGGAAAAGACAGCCTTACGCTTATGTGGATTTTAAATGAACGCCGGTTTCGAATACCCATAAATTACAAATTGTTTGCCGTATACATTGACCCGGGATTTGATAAAGACTTTAGTGGGGCTCTGGTTGCGTATTGCAACGAAAATGGGTTTTCGCTCAAAATAGAACATACCGATTATGGAATTGTAGCTCACAGCCCTCAAAACCTTGAAAATCCTTGTTTTTTATGTTCCAGATTACGACGAAAACGCATTTTTGAAATCGCAGACGAGCTAAATTGTAATAAAGTGGCTCTTGGGCATAACAAGGACGATATCATAGAGACGCTATTTCTGAATATATGTTATGCTGGCGAGATTAGCACCATGCTTCCTTCCCAATCCTTCTTCCAAAATAAATTCACCTTAATAAGACCACTTGCATTTGTTGATGAAGATGTTATAAGACGTTTTGCGAACGAAATGAATTATCCGGGTTTTGATAATCCATGTCCATCCGCAAAAGTTTCCAAGCGCCGAGAAATTAAAATGATTTTAAAGCAATTGTACGAAAGAAACAAAAAAGTAAAAGGAAACATCTTCCGGGCCATGAGCCACGTCAAGACAGAATATTTATTAAAATGAAAGATATTCAAAACCAGCGTGATTATCGCAATATTCCCATCGACAAGGTCGGAATAAAAAATCTCCAATATCCCATAACCGTACTGGACCGAAAAAACGGCTTTCAACATACGGTCGCATCTATAAACATGTATGTCGATCTGCCTCATAAATATAAAGGGACCCACATGAGTCGTTTTGTTGAAATGCTCCATTTGTTTCGCCCTGAGGTGTCACTGAAAAAAATTTCGGTTATACTTGAAGAGATGAAAAAACATTTAAATGCAGCTTCGGCCCAAATTGAAGTGACATTTCCTTATTTCATTGAAAAGCAATCTCCAGTCAGCAATTCTTCCGGTTTGATGGATTATCAGTGTGCCTTTTTAGGAACGAGTGACCCTACGGGAAAAACAGATCTGGTTTCCGTCGTGATGGTACCCATTTCATCTGTATGTCCCTGTTCAAAGGAAATCAGCGATGGAGGAGCCCATAATCAGCGTGGACTCGTCTCTCTTAGTACCCGATTTCACAAGTTTATCTGGATAGAAGATATGATCGAGCTTGTGGAAAGTTCTGCTTCGTGCGAGGTCTATTCGGTATTGAAAAGGGTTGATGAAAAGCACGTAACGGAAAAGGGTTTTTCAAACCCAAAGTTTGTTGAAGATATCGTCCGTGATATAGCCAAAAAGTTGAAAAAGGACAGTAATATAACCTGGTTCTCCGTGAATGCCGAAAATTTCGAGTCAATCCACAACCACAGTGCCTACGCCTCAATAACAGATCACAACAGTTAGAGACCTTTGAAAAACCCTCCCTTTTGCCCAATTTCTGTGTCAAACTCAGATTTTAATCCTCGAAATACTTAATGTATACCTGCGGTTAAAATCTTCGTCTTCCTTGAACTTGGACAAAACTGAACATTTTTCAAAGGTCTCAGTTAAATTCAATTAGCAAAAGCATGCGTTTTAGAGTGGTCTCTTAATGAAGATTACGCAAAAGAATATCCAAGATAGGACCCGACGATTTCCCCGGTGTATTTATCAGGA
>CALANC010000376.1 GCA_937925895.1 uncultured Desulfobacterales bacterium | reverse complement strand
AACCCTTTTGAGCCAGGAATTTGATCGCGAGAATTTTTTCGGAAGACGGAAAAAGGAGTTGAAACTGATAGACGGTAAAGTCCGATATTCAAAAGTGCCTTTTGAGCTTCCCGATCGGTTTACGGTACTGGGGAGTCATCTTGCTGATCTTACCGGAGACGAGCGGCTTGAAACCATTTTCGTCCGATCAGGGGTTCTTAATATCTTTAGCGGTAAAAAGCTGGTGTATACCTCGCCCAAGCAGATGGGAGGCAGCCTCTCATTTTTAACCTATGACGTAGACCCTGCGGCTAAAAACGTTATGACGACTTCAGCGTCTTTCGAAGTATCTCCAATTACCATGGATCTTAGTAGAGACGGGACGACCGAACTTCTTGCCGTGGCATCGGAAAAATCCTATCTCGGTTCTTTTGGCATGGCGCCGGGTATCAAAAAAAGCTGGTTGGCAGTGGTAAAATTTTCTGATGGTAGATTCCACCTGGGAACCCTCGGGCAAGAGCTGAAATCACCAATGCAGGGGCTGGCTGTATCCAATCAAAAGGTGCTTGTCGTTACCGCCGAAGGTAAGGCTTTTTCAGGGGATGCCGGCAAAAGTTATTTATTGGCTTATCCGGGAGATTTTTAATGCAATCCCCGCTTTTAAAGAGAAATCATCCATTCCGCTAATAACAAACACTTGAACCCTTAACCCCTCCAATCCTCGAATCCTCTTCTCCAACTAAATTTGAGAAGAACCTGATATCTTTTCTGTTCACATTGCCTGCTTTTACAGAGATCGGTGGAATGCTTGATTCTGATTATACAGATGCTTATCATAACCATTGTTGTGGATTTTTTGATAATAGGTTATCGATATCATATCATCAAAAAATGATTTAGAAGGCGCAGAAAAGGAAACGTTGTATTTTGTTAGAAGATAAGCTGCATTATAATTATTATGAATCGCCAATCGGGTTAATTGAAATTGGCGGTAAGGCGGGTGCGATAATCTCGTTGAACTTTGTCGATATTCAACGGGAAAAAATTGAATCGCATCCTGTTGTTGATGAGGCGTTACGACAAATTGCTGAATATTTCGCCAGGAAACGTCGTGAGTTTGAGATAGACATTTCGTTTGCCGGAACTGATTTTCAAAAGCAGGTTTGGCGGCAACTGTTGAGCGTACCATACGGCAAGGTAGCATCTTACAAAAAAATCGCCACTTCCGTCAATAGACCCAAAGCCGTGAGGGCAGTGGGCGCAGCTAACGGCCGGAATCCAATTTCCATAATCGTGCCCTGCCATCGTATTATTGGCAGTAACGGTAAGTTGGTTGGATATGGAGGCGGATTATGGCGAAAAGAGTGGTTGCTGGAGCATGAGGGTTATTACATAAATTAGATCCCATTGGGAGGATATATGAAAACTAGAATCTTTATATATATGATATTATTATTTTTATCCAAAAGTAGCAGAAGACCACGGGCGTAAGCCCGTGGTTGAATGCCAAAACTAAAATTAGCTAATTCCTTGTTTTGATCGTTAACTGATAACTCAAGATTCTCACCCCAATTTTGATCCCGATTCACAGCCTTACCAGACACCCAAATGAAACGAATTTGGATACCCCCTGAATGCTTACCAGCATCGGGGTGCGAAAACTGAATTATTTATTTTGTATTGGTGCACTTTGGTGACGAAGTCTTAAAAAATTTAACTGAATATAACAAATTTAACTTGACAAGTACGAACGATCGTATTATTTTGTAGCATGACAAAAGGAAAAGACACCAAGCATATGATATTGGAAGCCGGGCTGGACATGACAAGTAAGGTGGGACTCGAGTCCGTGACCATTGGAGCCCTCGCGAAGGCAACCAAAATGTCCAAAAGTGGACTGTTTGCTCATTTCCAGTCCAAAGAGAACCTTCAGATCGAGATTCTGAACTACGCAGCACATCTTTTTTCAGAAAGCGTGATCGTTCCGGCACTTATGGCCGAGGCCGGTATCCCGAGAATCAAAGCACTGGTTGAAAATTGGATCCGCTGGGCATCTGAACTGACGGGGGGTTGCATATTTGTTTCCGCCAGCACCGATTTCAGTGACCGTCCCGGCAAAGTCAGGGAAGTTCTACTGCAGCAGCAAAACGAATGGATCGACTGCCTTCAACGCATCGCTCAATCAGCCGTCCGGGTTGGTGATTTCAGGGAAGACATTGATTATGATCAGTTTGCCTTTGAATTGTATTCGCTTCTGCTTGGCTTTCATCTTTATTATACCATGCTCAACGAATCTGAAACCCGAAAACATCAGGAAACCGCCCTTGATCGGTTAATGGACAACTACAAATAGCCCATATTAAAAACTGGCCGTTCGTTGAAAATATGGGCGTTCTTCAAAAAATTCACCAAAACAATAAGAGGCATAAAATGGCAAATCACAACCTTAAGTTGAAATTATATAGCACGAACGTTCGTAATATAAGTTGGTTCTGATAGATAAAAACGTTGTTGGCACTGTACCTAAATATATCTTTGACCAAGGGATGAATATTAGGGCTCAGCAACAAGCTTTACCTGAAGTTAAACACATTTTATAGAAAGGAAGGAAAAATGATAGACAATCAAACTATTGTGGAAGAATATCAAAAGGGAGATTTTGAAAAGCGCCTGAATCTTTTTCTGGAATGTCCGTCTTTGCGTGATGAATTTATTCAAATGGAGCAAGAAGAAGCTTCCCGAATTGCGCATCTGTCGGTTCCGATTAATAATGTGAGCCTTAGAAGAAAATCTGTTGGCCGTCAGTGCAAACGCTTGGTATCGAAATTTACTTCCTTTATTTGAGAATCTTTCACAAATTCAAACAACATTGGCCCGGATATTTCGTGAAAAATCCGGGTTAGAGGAATAGGCGACCCGGGAAGCAAGGCATAACTACACTTGGATCGAGCGTTAAAGCCTTATGCTTCCAGGTCCTCCATGGTTAGTTCATGGTTGATATCGATGCAGCCAATGACACTTTGCGCCGCAGGGCATAAGGAAAGATAGGTGTCCAACGCCTCCTTTGCATCTTCTCTTTTTTCTTTAGGAACTTTGAGGTGATAGTGAACATTAATACGGGTAATCTTCAGAACACCATCCACATCTTCAATATCACCGGTTACTGTTGCCTTATACAGATGTTTAAAGGTTTTTATCTTTTTTCCGGCCAGCACCGCGGCCAGTGTTCCCATCATTCAGCCGCCCACCGCGCCGACGATGTGGTCCAGCGTAGCCGCATGCTCCTTTTCCGGGTCAACCTTATAGAAATCCTTTATTCCGCCGTGAACACCATAGAAAACCGGTTCGCCAAAACCTTTGATTTCGGCTTTCCGCGTGGGCCCCATCTCTCTGGTAATGGTAATGTGC
>CALANC010000375.1 GCA_937925895.1 uncultured Desulfobacterales bacterium | reverse complement strand
AGGTATTCGATCCACTTGCCGGTAGATTTCTGCTGTTCCAATGCGCACACCACCAGGATTTAATGTGGCATCCGAGCGGCCATACATGATAACACCCCCCCGTTTTGTTACGGATATATAGTCTCCATGTCGCCATATATTAGGATAAACGTCAAAATATGCCTGGTGATATTTCTCACCGTCCGGATCGTCCCAGAAATAGATCGGCATAGAAGGAAACGGCGCTGCGCATACCAGCTCTCCCTGCTCATCCACCACAGATTTGCCTTTTTTGTCAAAAGCCATAACTTTCATGGCAAGCCCTCTACACTGTAACTCACCGGAATAAACCGGCCCCATGGGATTTCCAAGCGCAAAACAGCCGTTCAGATCGGTACCTCCGGCGATAGACGCCAGCTGTATATCTTCTTTGACCTCTCTGTAGATGTATTCAAAGCTCTCGATGGAAAGGGGTGAACCTGTTGAAAGCACAGCCTTGAGCGGGGTGAGATCATATGTCTTTCCTGGTTTGACGCCGGCATTCTGAAGGGCTGCGATGTATCCGGCACTGGTCCCAAAAATGGTGATTTTTTCATCCTGGGCCATTTCCCAAAGTGTCCCCGGCTCAGGGTAAAAGGGATTGCCGTCAAAAAGGAAAAGCGTTGCACCAGCGGCTAGTGAACTGACCAGCCAATTCCACATCATCCAGCCACAAGTCGTAAAGTAGAAAATCGTGTCCTCCCGTTTCAGATCCGTATGGAGAACGAGTTCCTTTAAATGGTGGATGAGAATCCCGCCGGCACTTTGAACCATGCATTTGGGAAGTCCCGTGGTACCGGATGAGTACATGATATAAAGGGGATGCCCAAAAGGCAGCTGTTTGAATTCAATTGAATCATCTATTTCTTTGGATTTGAAATCTTTGTATAGAATTCCATTTCGCAACGTACCGATATCCGGATTTTTTTGCGTATAAGGTACAACCACTACTTTTTCTATCGAGGGAAGCTCTTTTATGATATTGTAGATTCGATCAAGGCTATCAAGTTGTTTTCCTTTAAAAAAGTATCCGTCGGCGGTAAACAAGATTTTTGGCTTTATCTGACCGAATCGATCCAGAACACCCTTTATCCCAAAATCCGGAGAGCAAGAAGACCAAACTGCGCCCAAGCTTGTGGCCGCAAGCATGGCGATAATCGTTTCGGGCAGGTTCGGCATAAAACCCACCACCCGATCTTCCGCTTGGACACCTGCCGCTGTTAAAGATCTGGCAACACAAGCCACTTCATTGTAAAGCTCCGCATAGGTCATCCTGTATTCAACCTGATTTTCTCCTTTGAATATTAAGGCCGTCTGGTCGTCTCTATAGCGCATAAGGTTTTCGGTAAAATTGAGCCTTGCACCTGAAAACCACCTGGCACCCGGCATTTTATTTTGATCGTCAATGATTTGGTCATAGGATTTTGTTGCTTTTATCCCCGCAAACTCCCACATAGAAGCCCAGAATTCTGGAATATTCTCAATGGACCAATGGTAGAGGTGGGAATATTCCTTGAATTCTTTTTGGAACCTCTCATTAATCAAATTCATAAATTTGTACATGTTCGTGTTTTGAATTCTTTCCTGCGAAGGTTCCCATAACCGTTTAGTCATCACTCACTTCTCCTGTTTATGCGGGTTGAATCGTCTCAAATTTTAATCGTTGAACACCTGAATTTTTGAATGGGATTGTTTTTCAAAGGGTTAATAAGAAAGGTCATCTTTTATTTTTATATTTATCTATACGATTCAGTCAAGAATATGTATTGAAAATTTTATTAATAATTGATTGACAGAAAAGTTAAAAGCCTGTTTCAATACGATCTTTGTATTTGAATGAACTGTCAATCTTAATGCTGTCGTCAATTAAAAGCTTTCGTATACATCCATCTAAAAGGAGAAAAAAGATATGCCAATTATTGACTTGAGATCAGATACCGTGACTCAGCCGACGCCTGCTATGAGAAGGGCGATGGCTGAGGCTGAGGTTGGAGACGATGTATTCGGAGAGGACCCGACCGTTAACCGTCTTGAAAAAATGGCTGCTGAACTTTTAAATAAAGAAGCAGGATTGTTTGTGGCCAGTGGGACCATGGCTAATATCGCCTGCCAATTAACCCATTGCGGTCGAGGTGACGAAGTCATTCTTGGGGATCAATCCCATGCCTTTTACTATGAGCAGGGAGGATCCGCCGCGCTGGGTGGCATACATTCCCGCACGATACCCAACCAGCCTGACGGTTCGCTGGCATTTCATGATATCGAAGCTGCCGTCCGGACAGACGACATTCATTTCCCCAGGACAAAACTGATTGCCCTGGAAAATACCCATAACCGCTGCAACGGGAACCCCATTGCGGTTGATTATATGAATTCCGTAGCAGAAATAGCCCGTAACCACGGTTTGAAACTCCATGTAGATGGTGCCCGGCTTTTTAATGCTGCAGTAGCTTTGGGTGTCAACGCACGGGATCTGGTTGCTGATGCGGACTCTGTGAGTATTTGTCTGAGCAAAGGCCTGGCAGCACCGGCAGGCTCTGTTGTATGTGGCATGCACGAGTTCATTCACGAAGCACGCCGCGCTCGTAAAGTCCTCGGTGGCGGTATGCGGCAGGCAGGTGTACTGGCTGCAGCCGGTATTGTCGCTTTAAGCGAAATGATTGAACGTTTGTCTGCTGATCACGCCAATGCCCGAAGTCTGGCGGAGGGCCTTGCCAATACAAAGGGATTGTCGATCAATCCTGATAACGTCAAAACCAATATCGTTTTCGTGGACATCGTGCAAAGCGGCATGCCGGCGCAGGTAATGGCCGAAAAACTGGACCAACAAGGTGTCCGGTTATTGCCATCCGGCCCAAATACATTAAGAGCCGTCACCAATTATCATATAACACCGGAAGATATCGGTTATACTTTGAAGGTGTTCTCAAGATTGCTTGAATAATTTTGAGACTGTAGAAAAATAACCTTCTTAAAAGCAGGAGAAAAAAATGCTCGATATCGTAAAACGTTTTTTTAGTAAAACCAGGGAGGACAATTTCAAGACAACCCCTAAGGCAACAGATCACGACTTGCATGTGGCGACCTGTGCCCTGTTGGTGGAGATAGCGCGCATCGATCAAGAGTTTACTCAAGCGGAGATGGAAACACTTATATCGATCCTGAAAGAAAAGTACGGCCTGTCCAAGGAATTGGCAGATGCCCTGATCCAAGAGGCCGAAAAGGAACTGGAAGATAGTGTCGACTTATGGCAATTTGCCAGGCTTATCAACGAAAATTATTCAAACGAAGAAAAAATAGAGATCGTCGAAACCTTGTGGCGGATTGTTTATGTTGACGGAAAAATGGACAAGTACGAACACTATCTGATGAACAAACTTAAAAACTTACTTCGGCTTTCCCACGACCAACTGATCGATGCCAAGTTAAAAGTGCTATATTCGCCCGGTTCAAAGGCCGATTAACTGCCGATAGACGAAGATAATTTGACAGTGGTCAAAACCAGGATTTACTTGGCTTGACAACCTCCAATTATGTTATCTGTAATTTTACCAGGGTGTGAATAGCTATGAAAGTGCAAATATCAGCGACCTAATAATCGTGTGATATCATTTTTCAATGAGGGTAAATCCTTTTTCCATGGTTTGCCCTTTTCATTTTTATGATATATGTAATCGGTCAATACTTTTTTCAGGCTCCACTCTTGGCAAGTAATCTTCACTTTTTAGAAAGGAGGAAAATCATGAAGCCTTTAGTTGAATTAACAATTACCATACATCTTCTTACAGGGGAACCAATAGTGTTTAAAATTGATGCAGAATTTGAGAAACTGAAGAATGCGGCAACCAGGATCGAAAGCAGCTTGAACTCCAACTATGTAGGAGTCGAACTAGATGAAAAACTTATCATCATTCCAACCCACAATATACAAACTATTGAGATTTCACCTGCACCTTTCGATTTGATTGCGCATGTGATTACAGATGCGAAACCTGCGTCATAGGTAAAAGAGGTGGATTGTTATAGAAAAAAAGAGTGTAAAATCTATCTGATACTAAAGGAATTTAATTTCCATCCTTTTTTAAATGATGGCTATTATTAAACTTTATCCTATAATAGAATACTTTGGTGTTTCATTAAAATACTAATTTTTTTATAAAGCAGAGTTGTTTGGCTCTGCTTTTTCATTATCCGGCCTTTGGATATCTGCTAGTGCGCCACGAGCGCACTTTTAATATAAAGTGTGCGTAACTGCACAAGAGATGAGGGTAGGCCCCTCGGAGCCGGCTTACAGGAGCAGGCTTCAAACCACTTTAAGCTGCATTGGTAAAGAGCCTTTGTGGTGAGCGTTGAGGAAAAGGCATGGCAAGAGACCGTGTCAGGTATGGATCAAGGAGATGAGCG
>CALANC010000374.1 GCA_937925895.1 uncultured Desulfobacterales bacterium | reverse complement strand
CCAAAATAGGCATACCGAGTAATGAAAAGTCGCCGATACAATCAAGAAACTTATGTCTCACAAACTCATCCTTATAGCGTAAGCCGTTGTCATTAATAACCTTTTGATCATCGATTACAATCACGTTTTCCAGAGAAACTCCTCGGGCCAAGCCGTAGCTTTTCAAATATTCGTACTCATGAAGAAAACCAAATGTTCTTGCTCTGCAGATTTCACGCTCAAACATATGGCTTGAAACATCTGCTGAATAGGACTGCTTTTTGATAAGGGAATGATCGTACTCGATGGTGCAAGTAATCTTGTAATTTGGGTGCGGGTATGCGCATACGGATGTTTCGTCGTTTTTCAATTCAATCGGCTCTTTTACCAGGAAAAAACATCTCGGCGCTTCTTGCTCCTCGACACCAGCCTCTCTTATTAATGCTGTAAACGGGCCGGCGCTGCCGTCCATAATCGGCATCTCATAGGTATCTATCTCAACAAGCGCGTTATCGATGGATAACCCTGCAAAACTGGCCATGAGATGCTCGATTGTGGAAACAATAAATCCTTCGTACCCTATAACCGTTGCCCAACTTGTATCGACAACCTTGCTAAAGTGGGCAGCTATACTTGGACAGTCGGGAAGATCCGTTCTAGTAAACTTGATTCCATGATTGACGGGCGCTGGCTTTAAGGTCAAATTGGCAACTTCTCCGGAGTGAACGCCCACCCCCGAGCAGCTAACCGGCCTGGCTATGGTTCTTTGAAAAAAATGCATAAAAATTCCGGGCAATATTCTGCCTAAGATCAAAATAGTTGATGGAAATGGAAATCCATTTTAACTTTAATAAATATCGATTAACCCAATAAGAATCAAGTTAAATCTTATAACCCAAGTTTCACACTCTAATTTTGATCGCGGTCTACATTGGAGATCTGCTGGATAATATTTTTCCCAAGGCAAAATTTAAATAAAGTTTTCGCCCTGGCGGTACCATCATATAATCATTTTGTGCTTCCGATAAAAGACCAAATAATAGTATTGTTCTAACCCTAGCCATTTGCTATGTGTTACAAACTATATTACGTTTCGTACCCTATTTAAAAAGTACGCTTCAAAAGGAGGATTCGTGCTAGCAAAAGTTTTAAGCAGCGCTGTTATTGGCATCGATGCGTTCATTGTAGAAGTGGAAGTAGATATTACCTCAGGCCTCCCTACCTTTACTACGGTAGGACTTCCAGAAGCATCTGTTAAAGAAAGCAAAGAACGCGTCAAGTCTGCAATTAATAACTCTGGTTATAGATTCCCTGATGACAGGATTACGGTCAATCTGGCCCCCGCCAACATTAAAAAAGAAGGGACAGGTTTTGACCTTCCGATCGCTTTGGGAATATTAACTGCAACCAGGATAGCCCCTCAGGAAATTGTATCCAGATACCTGGTTTTAGGTGAGCTTTCATTAGACGGGCGTATCAAGCCTGTGAAGGGGTCTTTACCCATGGCGTTGGCTGCAAAGAGTTCTGGCCATGCGGGAATAATTGTCCCTTATGACAACAGCCGCGAGGCATCTGTCGTGGAAGGGATTTCAGTTCTTCCTGTTAAAACCCTTTCACAGCTGGTAAACTTTTTTCGAGGTTTTACCCAAATAAAACCCATGAAAACCGATATCACCGAGATTTTTCGATCAGATAATAAATATGAAATCGATTTTTCTGAAGTCAAGGGTCAGGAACACGTTAAGAGGGCCCTGGAAATTGCTGCTGCAGGAGGTCATAACCTGATAATGATCGGTCCACCGGGTTCGGGGAAAACCATGCTGGCAAAGCGGCTTCCGACGATACTCCCACCTATGACATTTGATGAAGCCATTGAAACTACCAAAATATTCAGCGTCGTCGGAATGCTGCCGAAAAACCAGGCATTAATAACCCAAAGACCGTTTCGTTCGCCTCATCACACCATATCAGACGCAGGTTTGATCGGTGGAGGACATATTCCCAAACCCGGCGAAGTAAGCATGGCGCATAATGGTGTCCTCTTTTTAGATGAGCTTTCTGAATTCAAAAAAAATGTGTTGGAAGTACTTCGACAGCCTTTAGAAGATCTCATGGTAACCATTTCCAGAGCGACTCTCACCATAACCTACCCTTCCAGCTTTATGCTGGTGGCTGCGATGAATCCATGTCTGTGTGGTTATTTCTCTGATCCCAAGCACGAGTGCAGATGCACATTCCAACAGATTAACCGCTACCGATCCAAAATTTCCGGTCCTTTGCTTGATCGGGTTGACATCCATGTTGAGGTGCCTTCTGTTCCATATAAGGATTTAAAGGATGAATTTGATGCAGAATCTTCAGAAAAAATCAGAAAGCGAGTGGTAGCCGCCCGGAGCATCCAATCTAAACGACTCAAAAGGACAAAAATATACTGCAACGCTCAAATGGCTAACAGACACATCAAACAACACTGCCGGGTAGACAAAACCTCATCCAGTATTCTTGAATCTGCTATTGACAAACTCGGCCTTTCTGCGAGGGCCTACAACAGAATACTGAAGATTGCCAGAACCATTGCAGATCTTGAGGGTTCTACTGAAATTCAAGTAGACCACGTTTCCGAGGCAATCCAATACCGAACTCTGGACAGAGGAAAAACGTCTCATATAATTCGTTTTTAAAATGAAGCGAGATAAAAATAAACGCCTGATATGGGTTTTTTCATTGTCTTTCTGCCTGTTCTTTTTATCTTGTAGTGTCTTCAAAACCACTTACAAAGTGACCAAAGGAACGGTCAAATTAACCTATCAAGTGACCAAAGGTGTTGGAAAGGTCGTCTATAAAGTCGGTAAATTTACATTTACGGTGGTCAAAGCCCCTCTCAGCTGGCCCTTAACACATAGTGAGATAGAATCAATTGATAGTTTGACTCCAAAAGAGGCGATTCGACAGGGTCGTGTCAAAACATCGCCTTATGTAGTCAATGGGAAAAGATATGTTCCCATGTCTTTTAAACAAGCCAAACGATACCGTAAAAAAGGTATTGCTTCCTGGTACGGATATGAGACCTTCCGCCAAAAAGGAGGACACATGACGGCAAATGGGGAAGCTTTCGATCCAAATGGTCTTAACGCCGCTCATAAACATTTACCTCTACCCATATTTGTTCGGGTGACGAATTTAGAAAATCATCGAAGCATTATTGTTAGAGTAAATGACCGAGGGCCTTTTGTTAAAGGACGGATAATTGACCTAAGCGCCGGTGCTGCTCGAAAACTGGGCTTTTATAAAAAAGGAACCGCCAAGGTTTTGGTAGAAACCATCCAAATTTAGGGTCGGGATAGAAGCGAAAGCGTACCTCAAAAATTAATGCTCATCCTGTGATTGATATTTGTGAAATAATTTACATAATGTAACCTGGTTTCAATAGGTTTTATTACTTGAATTACACAATTATTTTTATGAATTCCCTTGTCGTTAAGCTAACTAGCTGAAATTTAAAGAAGCGACCAAACTGTTTGATTTTGCATGAATATTGCATGCACTATCTTCGAAGTTGAACGAGCGCTTATCTGCTGTGGTATCTTAGGCGTATATACACTGCACTCAATTATCAAAAAACTCCCACACATCGGCAGAGACCCTAAAAGTTTTCCCGCGGGCTTATCCCCGTGGCACTTGTAATATGAGTTATAACTGAAACAGAGAAAGGGGTGGATATGCTAAACGGTCAGGATATAGAATATATCCAAACGGTCAGGCACGATAACGGTGTTATAGCGGTATGGACAGGAAAGGAGCAACTGCGGTTGCCGGTAACCACCATAGCACAAATGTTGAGCGATTATTACTTCAGACTTGAGAAAAAACAAAAACATTACTGGCTTGTCGATGCGATCAGGAAGGAGGCGGTAGGTTCCCAAATATGTTCCTAAGAGCTCTTTTTGGCAATGCGCCCTATTCGTAGCGTAGGGCTTCTATGGGGTCGAGCATTGCTGCACGCCGGGCGGGATAATAGCCAAAAAATATTCCCACTGCGGCAGAAAAGGAAAGGGCAATTAGAATACTCGAAAGCTTTGGCACTGTCAAAAATTGGGTCCATTTTTCTATCATTTGAGCTGCCCCGATTCCGAGTGCTACCCCGACGACACCCCCGATAAAACTTAAAATAATTGCTTCAATAAGAAACTGGAGAAGAATGTCCCTGTCTTTTGCACCAATGGCTTTTCGCACCCCGATTTCCCTGGTTCTTTCCGTGACGGTAACCAACATGATGTTCATAATCCCAATACCTCCAACGAGCAATGAGATACATGCTATTCCGCCCAAAAGGAAGGTAAACGTTCGTGTCACTTCCGAGGCAGTTTCAACAATTTCCGCCTGGTTATGAAAGTGGAAATCATCCCCATCCCCATCTGCCAATCGATGACGCTTTCTGAGAAGTGCCGTTGTGGCTACCTGTACCTTCTCAAGCATATGACCATCGATGGCCTGGATATCGATCTCTTGGATATGATCGAGACCGAACAACTGCTTCATTGCTGTACTATACGGTACGGTTACCTGATCGTCAGGGTTTCGCCAACCCTGGCTTCCCTTGGCTTTTGTGACACCGACGACAGAAAAATTAATTCCCTTGACTTTCACCGTTTCGCCGACAGGATTCTTGTCTCCGAACAAGTTTTTTGCTGTTTCAGGACCGATAACCGCGACCCTCGCCCTTCGCTCGACTTCACCTTCGGTAAATGGCCTGCCATTTTCAATTTTATAATTTCTGACAGGAAAATAGGTCATAGATGAACCGATCACATTGCTTTGAATATTTTTGTTAAAATATTTGATATGGGTATTGCCTCTCACGACAGGGGCAACCTGATACACACCCTGGACGTTTTCGAGTATGGCTTTTAAATCATCAAGTTTTAGCCGGTTCGATGCCTCGGACATCACTCCCCGGAAACCGCGTTGTGCCGGGTGTACGATCAACAGGTTGGTACCCATGGAAGCTATTCGTTCCAAAACCTGCTTCTGAGCTCCAGCCCCCAGTGCTAACATGGAGATTACCGCCCCAACACCGATTATAATCCCCAACATCGCTAAAAAAGTTCGGAGTTTGTTCGCCTGCAGGCTTTTTAATGCAACTTTGATGATTGTCCAAAAGAGCATATCTTCATTAAGTACCTTTCTGTTCGACAATCTTTCCGTCCCGTATGTGAATCTGCCGCTTACAATGGTTGGCTATCTCCGGATCATGGGTAACGATGATGAACGTTCGTCCACCGGAATTCAGTCGTTCAAAAATCGCCATTATTTCTTCTCCGGTTTTGGTATCTATATTTCCTGTAGGCTCATCGGCAAGAACAATGGCTGGGTTTGTGACGATGGCTCGAGCGATGGCTACACGTTGACGTTGTCCCCCTGAAAGCTGTGCCGGTTCGTGATGCATTCGATCTTCGAGACCAACCATTCGCAAGGCCTCTTCTGCACGACCTTTTGTTTCTGCCGCCCCTGCATACAAGAGTGGAAGCTCAACATTCTCCAGAGCGCTCAGACGGGGCAAAAGATTGAAATTCTGAAAAACAAAGCCGATTTTATGGTTACGGATTTCGGCAAGACGATTCGGGAAAAGCGTTGATACATCTTCGCCGGCGAGGAGATATGTTCCGGAATCAGGACGATCGAGGCAGCCCAGGATATGCATGAGTGTCGATTTTCCACTCCCGGAAGAACCGGATATGGCGACGATTTCGCCTTCTTCAACCTGAAGATCAATACCGTCAAGGGCCAAAACCCGACTATCGCCCAAACGATAGGTTTTAACAAGGGACTGTGTCTGGATGATCATCGACGTCCTCCGCTGCCAAACACCATCCGCAGCCCTCTGCCGGAAGAAAGGTCTCGTCTTGACTGATCAGTTCTCCAGCGGCTTTTGGCATCTCCCTGGCGGTAAGCGACCGTGTCGCCCTGATTCAGCCCACTGGTTATTTCGGTAACCACACCGTTGCTTATACCCACTTGAACAAGACGTTCTTTCACATTACCGTCATCTTTCATTAACCTGACAAAATGTTGTTCTCCCTTGCTCAAAACAGCCTGTGACGGCACGAGCAGACCTTCTTCTTTCACGGCAACCATGATCTCAATATTGGTTGTCATCTCCGGTTTCAAAAGGGATTTGTTTGGTCCAAGCACCTCGATTTTCACCTCGAAGGTTACAACATTGGATACGTTAATACCCTTGGTAGCAATCCTCCCGATCTTCCCGGAAAAACGCTTTCCAGGAAATGCATCGGCAGTAATGATCACATTTTGCCCCAATGTCACCTGTCCGATGTCACTCTCATCCACCGAAGCAATAATGAATTTGCGAGATAGGTCGGAAAGAACCATAACCACTGTGCCGCCGCCAACATTGCTGATCCCTGAAGAGATGATTTGACCGTTTTGGACGTTACGTTCAGAAACAACCCCATCGATGGGAGAAAATACCCTGGTGTCTTGGAGACGCTGCTCTGCAAGTGAAAGATTGATCATATCTGTTTTGACCTGGGCTTCAGCAAGCTTGACATCCTGACGCTTTATTTCCAGTTCTTTTTCTTTAATCACCAATTCTTCCAAACGAATCTGGGAATTTTCCAGATCCACTTCGGCTTGAACGGCAGCGGTTTCAATGGACTCCCAGGTTTCTTGAGATGTGAGTTTTTTCTCCAAGAGATGTTTTCTGCGTTCCGCCTTGGCTCTGGCATCCAAGGCTTTAGCTCTGGCCGATTTCAAGGCAATTTTTACACTTTTCCGCTCAACCTCAATATTTTTTCCCGCAATCTGCAGATCAATCTCCTTTTGTTTGAGGCGGGCCTGTGAAGAAAGCAGCGATATTTTCCCTTGCTGAACCTTTCTCTGTTCATCCACAGGATCAAGCTCTACAACCAAATCTCCCTTTCTAACCTGATCGCTGACATCAAACGGCAGTTTAATGACCTCACCGCTGGCCTTGCACTTAATTTCAACATCAATATTGGAGACCACACGTCCTGTACTTGAAACAGTAACCCGGATGGGACCCTTTTCGACATGAGAAATAGACCACTCCTCCGTTTCAATCGCTACATTTTCTCTTTTGTATATCCAGAAGAAAACGACAGTGAGAATCAGCGCAGTGAGAATCAATATAATAAATCTTTTCTTCATAAGCTTCCCGTCTTTAGGTTCAATTAGGGCGGTCTTTTGTTTATGATAATAATCATAACACATAAAGATGTCTATATTCCAGATAAAACAAAAAGGTCCACAAACGTTTGGCAATGTGGCTCCAAAGCCGTCTATGGGAATGTGGTCGTTGACAATTTGGTTATATTAAGACTTCTGCAAACTGTAAAATCTTACATGTTGTGAGACGAGAAGCCTACATAATTTTCACTGAATTATCTGAAACTTTTCACATAAAGTGTTAGAAATCAGATAATAAAACAACAATGTATAGGGGGGCATTGAGTTACGCTTTTTCAGACCTAATGCTGAAAAAAGTGTCGTTGTGCCCCCTTTTTAGCATGCCCAGGACCCTTCGAGTCAGATAGGATACAATGATTGAAGACACCTATGATGTTGTCATTTTAGGCACCGGCCCTGCGGGACTCCAGGCGGCAATTCACGCATCCCGGGCCAAAGTTAGGGTGCTGGTTATGGGTCGTGAGCACAAACCCAGGAATCCGACGTAAATGTCCATCTCGGAGGGAAAGTTAAAGAAATTTTAGGTCATGAACAGGTTGAGGGCTTGATAATGGATGACAACCGGAGGCTAAAATTAGACGGTGTCTTCATAGAGTTGGGCGCCAAAGGAGCGGCACAATTGGCTGCCTTGTTGGGGGTTAGCTTGGACGAGAAAAACTATCGATACATCGTTACTGACAAAAAGCAACAGACAAATATTACAGGTATTTTTGCCGCCGGTGATATCTGCAGACCGCCGTGGCAGTTGGCCAAAGCCGTGGGAGAAGGTTGTGTAGCCGGTCTTTCTGCTGCAAAGTATGCAAAAAAACACCGATGACGGATATCATTTAAATACAAACCGGCAGATAGAACATGAGAAATGCTTGCGTCGGTCATAGATAAGGCAAAAGAAAGTTAAGTCTTATGTTTCTACCGTTGACATCAATCTCTTTAATTCCTCTAAAAACCGAAAAAAAGAATCTGGATCTGTTATCTTAAAAGAATGAAAAGCAATATCGGCAAAATAAACGATAAGTGCCACAACCAGAACAGTAAGAACTAAACAAATATATCCAATAATTATCCCAGCCAGTGCTACACCGCTACCCATGAGTTCAGGATTCACTTTACATTCTGAACGTGCGGCATGGCCAAAAATAATACCGGGGATGTAACCCAAAGGGCCGATAACGAGAGAAAGGCATGAAAGGCTTAAAGAGACTACAGCCAAAACAGAATATTTAGATTGGGGAGAATTGGGTAAAGAATCCATTTGCGAAGGCGTTTTACGAACATCAACCCATTGACATAACAATCTTTATATTGGATTTGAACTTTTTGGATCACACTGCGGGCAAATCCGACTTACACCTAAGGTTGGGTTCAAGAAACTCCGATCTGCCAAATATTATTTATTAATCTTAGGCTTTTGTCGCTTTTTAAGACATTTTTTATCTTTTCTGACGATGGCACATAGTTTCTGGTTGTGAAGTTCTTTGCAATTATCGTGATTATACAGCGGGCATTCAGGGTACTGTTTAGACATAAATCTTTTTTATCCTTAATATCCAATGATTAGTGCAATGTATTCGCCAATTAGACTTAATTCATCTCACAAATACGATATGATTTTCTTTATCGCCATTGATGTTTTTAAAATATTAATTATATCGGTAGTATAAAAGATTTATAAAAAATTGTCAACGGCTAGAGATCATTTCTCACCCGGCTTGAATCAATAGAACGGAATGATCTTTCCCAATTTACCACTTTATTCCTATGCAAACCTATGATAGTGAGGGGATGAATCAGGGGCAATGTATCGCCTCGAAGGTATGGATACGATGACGGTAAAGACTTTTAACGAATTATTTACCCAGGATGTAGTTAATCAGCTATTTCCTGAAGATCGAGCGGACCACCTTTTTGATGCTCTTTTTGGCGATGTTGCAGAAGGCGCTTATGACATCAAGCTTGCCTTCAAGGAACACAGGAAAAGGAAACTTGAATTTGATTTACAACTGAAGCAGCGGCCCGGGAAATGTCTGCATTGCAACCTAACGTATGGATTGCCGAAAGTTTTTTCTCGTCACCCGATTATAAATATCAGCGGATTGGTCAAAGACATCGAGCAGTTACTCAATGGGCGGGCAACATGTACTGAATGGGAACTCGGAAGTACAAAAGAGGTGTCCAGTGAACTGCATGTCATCCCCTTAACCATTTCTCTCGAATTCGAACAGGAAATATATTGAAGGTCTGCTTAGGACCACCGTTTATCCAATTAAACAATCCATAACCATAAATAAATTATACCAATCGGTTTCGTGCACTGTGATTCCCTGTGATTGCATTATCCCAAAAGGTAGAGGATGATATCCGTAAATAATGGCTCCGACCACCTGTTTCGTTTGCCGCCCGAAAACAAAAGTGATGAAACACCAAGCAGTATCGTTGAAGATGAAACAAAAAAGAAACCATCTGAGAAAGAGGACTACATCCTTTGTCGTCAGTGTCATCACATCATAACGAGCCCATCCGAAAGAATGGAAATCGAGGGGTCTCATCAGCATACGTTCGCCAACCCTTACGGAATTGTCTTTGAAATAGGGTGTTTTCGAACCGTTAAGGGGTGTGGCCTCGCAGGACCGGATTCAGACGAATTCAGTTGGTTTAAAGGTTTTAGTTGGAGGATCGCCGTTTGCATCATGTGCCTTACGCACCTTGGGTGGTCTTTTTCTTCCCAGAGTGGCACTCGTTTCTACGGCCTCATATTAGATCGCCTGGTATTTCCATAATCGAGATTAAACAGACTGACTAAATAATATCCTAAATCCACACGCTAATTTGATCATAACTCACAACAGAACGGTTGGATAATAATAGTAAGGGGCAAAATGATAGGTGCAATTGCGGGTGATGTCATCGGATCGGTTTTTGAACACCGTAGCATAAAGACGACACGATTTCCTCTTTTCAGTTCCCAGTCAAGATTTACCGATGATACCGTTTTGACTGTCGCAATAGCAGATTCCATTTTGAGAAAGGTTGATTATACAACTTCCCTTAAGACGTTCGGCCGAAAATACCCCCATGCAGGCTACGGAGTCTCCTTTCTCCAATGGATTTTCTCTAACAACAGTCTGCCGTACAATAGTTGGGGAAACGGCTCTGCCATGAGGGTGAGTCCGGTGGGTTTCGCTTTTGACTCAATGGACGAGGTATTAAGCGAAGCAAAAAAAAGTGCGGAAGTCACCCATAACCATCCTGAAGGGATAAAAGGGGCTCAAGCAACAGCTCT
>CALANC010000373.1 GCA_937925895.1 uncultured Desulfobacterales bacterium | reverse complement strand
GGAGCATCCGGTCAAAAGTTCAATGCGGAATAATACAAAGTAATTATTTTAGCAAGACAATATTCGCAATTTAAATCAGTGTGCTTGGCAAATGGTTATCATGTTTGAATCATCTCCGAAAAAGTTGATAATTTTGAAAGGATTCAAGGGGTCAAGGGTCCAAGGATTCGAGTGAAATGCTAAAAATTACAGAGAGCTGAAAGTCTTGCTAAAGTCCTAATGACTCTGTTTGGATCTTTAAAGAATGACAAAAACAGCTCCATAAGAAGAAAGATCTTGAGATAGGTCCTCTAGTGATTAGAATTAGGTATATACAGAAAAGAAAATACTCTCAAGGATAGTATCAGACGCAGGAAGAAGGATGCGCAAAGCACGGATTAAATCCCTGGTTAATAAACACTTGGACCCTTAACCCCTTGGATCCTCGAACCCTCTTCTTCAACTAAGTTGGAGGAGAGCCTTATGTTTTAATTTAATAGTAAAGAAAGGTACCGGCTATTTCACTTGCACTAATTAGTGGCGTTTGTTAAATATATTACTCAAGTTTGGCACTGTTTTATTGGTATTGATTGTACATTCTTTTTCTAATCGTAAACCAAAACGTATGATGTCCTTTTCGATTAAACGGAAAAATACACGCCAGATAAACGTCGGCAATGTAAAGGTAGGCGACGGCGCCCCAATCGCAATTCAATCTATGACAAACACGCCCACTCAAGATGTTGCGGCAACCATTTCACAAATACAGCGTTTGGAAAGAGCGGGATGCGAGATTGTTCGCGTCGCTGTTCCTGATAAGGAGGCTGCCAAAGCGATTACTTCGATCAAAAAAAAGACTTCGATTCCCATTATTGCAGACATACATTTTGACTATAGGCTAGCACTAGCTGCCGGGAAGGCTGGTGCGGACGGTCTGAGGATTAATCCCGGCAACATAGGCGGGGCGGAAAAAGTGAAGGCGGTTGTCGATTGTGCGAAAAGGCATGACATACCGATTCGAATCGGAGTGAATTCAGGCTCCGTTGAAAAAGATATCCTTAAAAAACATGGCGGGCCAAGTGCACCAGCCATGGTAGAAAGTGCTTTCCGGCAATTGGAATTATTAGATTCCTTCGACTTTCACCAGATTAAGATCTCGATCAAGGCCTCTGATATAATTCGTACGGTCGATGCTTACAGGCTTCTTTCATCAAAGACCGATCTTCCCCTTCATGTTGGTGTAACTGAGGCAGGCGGACTTTATTCCGGAATCGTCAAGTCTTCCCTCGGCATTGGCATGTTGCTGGCGGAGGGAATCGGTGATACGGTGCGTGTCTCTTTAACTCGCGATCCCGTTGAAGAAGTTAGGGTAGGATACGAAATTTTAAAGGCGCTGAACATACGCCAACACGGTCCTGATATTATATCCTGCCCTACCTGCGGGCGTTGCAATATAGATTTGTTTAAAATTGTGGAACAGGTTGAAAAAGCGTTGTTGTATAGACCTGAACCAATTAAACTGGCCATTATGGGATGCGTTGTAAACGGTCCTGGAGAGGCAAAAGAAGCCGATATAGGTGTTGCCGGCGGTGATGGTTCAGGTGTTCTTTTTAAAAAGGGAAAGGTAATAAAAAAGATTCCAGAAAACAAACTGGCTGAAGTTTTATTGAAAGAGGTAGAGAATTGGCATGGCATCGATGAATAATTTCTAGTTCTGGGAGCATTTTTGAATTGAAATAAAGGAACAATATGAGCAGACAGGAAAAAAATGCGATAACACCGACCCGGAAAGAAGATTACCCTGAATGGTACCAGCAGGTGATCAAGGCTTCGGATTTGGCTGAAACATCTCCCGTAAGAGGATGTATGGTGATAAAGCCTTGGGGATATGCCCTGTGGGAAAATATAATGAGTATACTGGATGGCATGTTTAAAGAAACAGGGGTGAAAAATGCATATTTCCCATTATTTATTCCACTCTCTTTTCTTGAAAAGGAGGCCGAGCATGTGGAAGGTTTTGCAAAAGAATGTGCCGTCGTTACACATCACAGGCTCGAAAAAGGGGTCGATGGTGGACTTGAGCCCGCTGGTAAGCTAAATGAACCGTTGATCGTCAGGCCTACCTCTGAAACGATAATCGGAGATTCGTTTTCCAAGTGGGTGAACAGTTATCGAGACCTGCCAATTGTGATCAACCAGTGGGCAAATGTCGTTAGATGGGAGATGCGCACGCGCCTTTTTTTAAGAACCAGTGAATTTTTGTGGCAAGAGGGACATTCGGCACATGCCACGAAAGAGGAAGCCATAGAACGGACCAATTTGATGCTTGATGTTTATGCAAAGCTTGTCGAAGATCACCTGGCCATCCCTGTAATAAAAGGGAGAAAGACGGCTGGGGAGAGATTTCCAGGCGCCGAGGATACCCTTTCGATTGAGGCGATGATGCAGGACAGAAAAGGTCTTCAGGCCGGCACCTCACATTTTTTGGGACAAAATTTTTCAAAAGCTTCTGGAATAAAATATCAGTCCGCCGAAGAAAATGAGGAATATGCCTGGACGGTATCATGGGGCGCATCTACTCGACTTATTGGTGGAGTAATAATGACGCATGGTGATGATGATGGTGTCGTACTTCCGCCTAAAGTTGCGTCTTCGCATGTTGTTTTAATGCCGATAATTAAAAAGCCTGAGGACAGAATGAAGGTCATGGAATTTACGGAAAACCTGTCCAAAGAGCTTAAGGATAGGAAATATAATCATCGCAGACTTGAAGTAGAAATCGACGAACGTGACATTGGTGGTGCGAGAGGATGGGACTGGATCAAAAAAGGGATACCCTTACGTGTTGAAATCGGTCCCAGAGATATTGCCAAAAATTCCGTATATGTCGGAAGGAGAGACAAACGGCATAGTGATAAGGAGTCCATGGAAAAGGATCGTTTTGTCGGAAAAATAACAGATATTCTGGATGAAATTCAAAAGACCCTATTTGACCGGGCCGTTTCTTTTAGGGAAAGACATACTATGGCCA
>CALANC010000372.1 GCA_937925895.1 uncultured Desulfobacterales bacterium | reverse complement strand
GGTCAGTGGGGAAGAATTTGTCGAAACAAAGTCTATTTACAGAAGTACCAGAATTCGTCTGCCGTGGTTATTTGCAAGCTGCATCGGCGGTATTATTGCTTTTTTGATTATCAGCCACTTTGAAGGAAGTTTAAAAAAGTTTGCCTATCTGGCAGCTTTTATCCCTGTCATTATGGGCATGGGAGGTAATATCGGTACCCAGACTTCAACCATTGTGGTACGTGGTCTTGCTACAGGGCTTCTAAATATTAGAGATACGTGGACAGTAGTTTTAAAAGAGCTTGCCATCGGTTTTATCCTGGGTTCGTTCTACGGATTTATGATTGGCTCTGTGGCCCAGCTCCGATACAGTTCTTTCATTGTGGCTATATCGGTAGGACTGGCTGTAATCAGTTCCATGTCCATTGCCGCTCTGGTCGGCTCTCTGGTGCCGATGGGTTTTGCCAGGGTTAAAATCGATCCTGCGGTTGCGACCGGCCCCTTTGTGACCACCGCAATAGATATTGTTAGTGTCTATTTCTATTTTGCGATTGCCACGTCTCTCCTGGGTATATGAAGGGATGTCTAGCTTTTCCACTCCTGCCATCATACTCCGCCGCATCGATTTTGGCGATTATGATCTCATTGTTAATTTTTTTACCTTAAAAGAAGGTAAGCTCTCAGTTATTGCAAAATCTGCCAAAAAAAGTACCAAGCGATTTTCAGGTGTTTTGGAGCTTTTTTCATTATTGGAGGTGGTTTGGTCCGTCGGCCGGCGTAAGGGACTTCCCGTTTTGCTGGAAGCAACATTAAAACAGCCATTCCCTGGGATCAGATCGAATATAACCAAAACAGCTTATGCCAGCTATTGGGCGGAATTGATCGATGAGTGGATGGAAGACAATCAAAAACAGGTTCAGCTTTATCACCTGTTCAAATATGTCCTTGAAGAACTCGATCTGGACGGCCGATCCGAGGAAGAGCTATCTGTTCTGTTTCAAATTAGATTTATGGCAACAGCCGGACTTGATCCAAACTTAAAACGTTGCAGCATCTGTAGACTTGAAACGGATAAGATGGGTAAAGCTACGGTCGGTTTTGATCTTGCAAAAGGCGGCCTCGTGTGCCAAGCGTGCGTGTCTACTGCTTTGTGTAAGATATCTCTTTCGATGGGAACCATCAAACAGCTTTTGTGGATCGCAGGCGGGGATTTGGCAAGGGCTGCCAGGGTCAGATTTGCTCCACAGACTTTAAGAGAAAGCTTGGAATTATTGGAAGCGTTTGTGCCTTATCATTTGGGGAAGGAGCCCCGGAGCCTGGCATTCTTGCGTCAAATAAGGGGGTGAATATGAGACCTATGAAAAACACCCTGAAAGCAAAATATATAGAAGCCTCGGCTCCATGCAGAGTAGACATGGGGGGCACACTGGATATAAGCACATTTTATTACCCGCTGAGTCATCTTTCTCCGTGCACATTCAACATAGCAATTGGATTAAGGACCAGGGTACGCCTTCTTCCCTATGATGAGAGCCTGGTAAAGGTGTCTTCAAAGGGATTTGAAAGTGCTGAATATCCTCTTGATGAAGCGCCATTTGATCATCCGTTGGGACTTATGTTTGCAGTAGCGGCATATTTCAGAGCTGGTGGAATTCATATCGATATTGACTCTTCTTCGCCACCTCGCAGCGCATTAGGAGGATCATCCTCAGCTGCTGTTGCCCTTATTACGGCATTGTCACAGGCTGGCAAGGAAAGCGGTGCACGTCCACTTTCCAGACAACAGATCGCAATACTGGCCCATATGATAGAAGCAAGTGTGGCCGGTGTGCCTTGCGGACTCCAAGACCAGCTTGCAGCAGTATATGGCGGTGTCAATGCCTGGTATTGGCAAACAAATCCGGACCAAGCCCCCTTTCGGAAAAGGGCTATTGTTAAAGAACACCTGTTCAATGAATTTAAAAAACACTTGTTACTTGCCTATTGTGGCGTTCCCCACGAGTCCAAAGACATTAACAATAAATGGGTGCGCCAGTTTCTTTCAGGCAATAACCGTGATCTTTGGGCAGAAATTGCCTTGTGCACGACAAGGTTTGTCAAAGCGCTGGACAACGGGAATTTTTCCGATGCTTTGACGTCAATGAATAGAGAAATGGCTATCCGGAAGATGATGACACCTGAGGTGCTGGATGTAATGGGCGAACATCTTGTTGAATCAGCCGTTGAAAACAATTGCAGCGCCAGATTTACTGGAGCAGGTGGTGGCGGCTGCATATGGGCAATAGGTGAAATTGAAGATATTGACAAATTAAAAGGTATATGGGAAAGAGTTCTTTCAACGAAAAATGAAGCCTGCCTGCTTGATGTAAAGATTGATTCTAAAGGGTTGTTGTGTGAGGAAAAGGACTGACCGAAATATTTTTTGCCGAGGACAAAACAATATTACTAAAGAACGTTAACCTTTAAATAATTTGTGAGGAACAAAAGATGAATTTTCAAGATGTCATTATGTCGTTAGAGAAATTCTGGGCCAAAAAGGGCTGTGTGATTGCCCAACCTTATGACATAGAGGTTGGCGCAGGAACATTTCATCCAGCAACTCTCCTCAGGGCGCTTGGCCCTGAGCCATGGGATGTAGCTTATGTCCAGCCCTCCAGACGGCCGACAGATGGCCGCTACGGAGAAAATCCGAATCGGTTGCAGCATTACTACCAATATCAAGTTATACTAAAACCTTCCCCTTATGATATTCAGGAACAATATCTGCAGAGCCTGAAGGTGCTGGGAGTCGATCCACTTGAACATGATATTAGATTTGTCGAGGACGACTGGGAATCTCCCACACTCGGTGCGTCCGGCCTTGGATGGGAGGTCTGGCTGGACGGTATGGAAATTACACAATTCACCTATTTTCAACTTGCAGGCAGCGTCGAATTGTTTCCCATAAGCGTGGAACTCACCTACGGGCTGGAGCGCATTGCCATGTACTTGCAAGGCGTTGACAATGTGTATGATCTTAAATGGAACGATCATGTAACGTATGGTCATGTTCATCATCAACAAGAAGTGGAACAGTCGACTTACAATTTTGAAAAGTCAGATGTAAGTATGCTTCTGGATTTTTTTAATAAATACGAAGCTGAGTCTAAGAGCATGATTAAAGAGGCTTTGGTTCTTCCTGCTTATGAGTTGTGCTTAAAGTGCTCCCATACATTTAATCTTTTGGACGCTCGTGGTGCCATAAGCGTTATGGAGAGAACGAGTTATATAGGACGTATAAGAAATCTAGCAAGAGCCTGTGCAGAAGGATATCTAGAGCAAAGGAAGAAAATGGGATATCCGCTGTTGAAAAAAGAGAAATGATTAAAGGAAAACAGGGGTGGATATGAAAACTTTATTGCTTGAGATAGGGACAGAAGAGATACCGGCGGGTTACATTGAACCGGCGTTAGAAACTTTGACATCAACATTACTTCAAAAAATGACCAATGCTCGTATTGATCACGGGAGTGCCAAAATTTTTGCGACCCCGAGACGTCTTGCCGTGGAAGTAAAAAAGGTTGCGGAAAAACAGAAATCCATGACTGCGGAGGTTTTGGGGCCTCCTGAAAGGATCGGATATGACGACAAGGGCAAGCTTACGGTAGCAGCAATAAAATTTGCTGAAAAAGTCGGGGTTTCCGAGAGTAATTTAACGGTAAAGGAGAGTGACAAGGGTCGGTATCTATGTGCAAAAATAACAGAGCGCGGGCTTCCGACAACGACTCTGCTGAAAAGTATTCTGCCGGAAGTGATCTTGGCAACACCATTTCCGAAAATTATGAAATGGGCCGAGCTGGACATAGAATTTGCCAGGCCCATTCATACGATAATCGCCCTCTTGGGAGACAAGATCATACCTTTTAAATTGGGAGATACAAAAAGTGGGAGGTTTACTCGCGGGCATTATTTTATGAATCCCGGCAAAGTCAAAATTTCCGAGCCCAAGGATTACATCAAGACCTTACGCTCTGTAAAGGTTCTGGTCGATTTGGATGCACGTAGAAAACATGTTCAAAAACAGATCGATAAGGCTGCCAAGAGTGTGGGTGGGAAAGTGGTGCCCGATGATGAACTGGTAGACATCGTGAAGAACCTGGTGGAATATCCGGTGGCTACTGCCGGAAAATTTGATAAGGAATTTTTGGAAGTTCCAGGGGAAGTATTAATTACCGCAATGCGTGAGCACCAAAAATATTTTGCCGTGATAAACAGAAAGGGAAATCTGATGCCTTGTTTTGTTGCGGTAAACAATACCCTTACAAAAGATATGAAACTGGTGGCAACCGGACACGAGTGGGTGCTGAGAGCTCGTCTTGCAGACGCTCAATTCTTTTACAGAAGTGATCTGGCCGTGTCCTCTAAAGAAAGGGTTGAAAAACTGAAAGGCGTTCTTTTCCAGGCCAAGCTCGGTTCCATGCATGAAAAGGTTAAACGGGTTCAAAAGATTGCTGGATTTCTTGCAGACGCTGCGAAAAAAGACGCGAAGCTGAAAAAACAAGTAACCAGGGCGGCTTTTTTGTGTAAGGCTGATCTTGTCAGCCATGTCGTCGGAGAGTTCCCAAAGCTGCAGGGGATTATGGGAAGGGTTTATGCCGATATCACCGGAGAGCACAAGAACGTCTCCGCTGCAATTGAAGAACATTACCGTCCCATCTATTCCGGGGGGCAACTGCCCGAAACTTTGACCGGTGCTATTTTGGCCATAGCGGATAAGATCGATAATATTTGTGGTTTCTTTTCCGTGGGACTTATTCCTACCGGCGCTTCCGATCCTTATGCGCTTCGGCGACAGGGCCTCGGCATTATCCAGATCATGCTCGACAATGATTTTTCATTTTCCTCACGAGGAATGATTGAGAAAAGCCTTAAGCTATTCGGTATTAAAGGCACCAGAAAAAATCGAGAAATTGCAGACAAGGTGTCCACCTTTTTGAATAACCGTATGACGCATCAGCTGGCGGAGGAGGGATTTTCAAAAGATGTTATCGCTGCTGTTGCCAGCGTATCAACGGATAATGTGTCTGAGGTGTGGGGTCGGGTACGGGCACTACAAGATCTCAAAACAGCTCCGGATTTCGAACCGCTTGCCGTTGCCTTCAAGCGGGTGGTGAATATCATAAAAAAGGCTAAGGATTTTAAAGCAAAACCTGTGAATAAAAGTCTGTTTACGCATAAATCCGAGTCCAAGTTATTTTCTGCTTTTAAAAAAGTTGAAGCCAAAGTTAAAAAGAATATTGATAAAAAAGACCTGGGACAAGCACTTCATGAGATCGCTTCTCTGCGAGATGTGGTCGACGATTTTTTTGACGGGGTTCTGGTCATGGACAAGAATACAAAGATTCGCAATAACAGACTGAGCCTGCTCAAACAGATCGCAGACATGTTTGAGACGGTCGCAGATTTTTCAAAAATATCAACTTAACCTGCGTAGCCTCCGGTTTTGTTCCATACAAACCCGGAGGCTACTTCTAACTAACTCTCCCCTGTTTCTTATCTTGCCTTAGAGTTGTTTTAATCAAATAAACTTTTACCGAAAATAAGGGAATAGGAAGGTGTGTGTACAATGAAAGCCATGGTTTTAAATGAAATTTGCAGTCTCGAGGATAACAGAACCCCCTTGAACCTTGTGAATCTACCGGATCCTGTTCCCAGAGCAAAAGAGATATTGGTAAAAGTCTCGGCATGTGGGGTTTGCCATACTGAGATAGATGAAATTGAAGGCAGAACTCCTCCGCCGCGGTTACCGGTAGTGTTGGGTCATCAGGTTGTCGGAAAAGTAAAAGACACTGGTGTCAATGCCGGTAAATTCAGCTTAGGGGACAGGGTGGGAGTCGCCTGGATTTTTTCAGCCTGTGGAAACTGTAATTATTGTAACGTCGGTAAAGAAAACTTGTGTGAAAAATTCAAGGCAACCGGTAGAGATGCCAACGGAGGTTATGCTCAATATATGACCGTTTCGGAAGATTTCGTCTTTAACATTCCGGATGTCTTTTCGGATTCTGAAGCTGCTCCCCTATTGTGTGCCGGAGCGATTGGATTTCGATCCTTAAATCTGACCAATATCAAGGAGGGCCAGAGCCTCGGTCTTACCGGTTTCGGAGCTTCGGCACACCTTGTCATTAAAATGGCCACATATAAGTATAAGCATATAAAAATTTTTGTTTTTGCAAGGAGTGAAAAAGAAAGAGAATTTGCCAGAGAACTCGGGGCGACGTGGGCCGGGGACACGGAGGAAAAATCACCCGAAAAACTCGACTGCATTATTGACACCACGCCTGCGTGGAAACCGGTTGTTGAGGCATTGAGAAATTTGAAAAGTGGTGGCAGGCTGGTCATAAATGCCATCCGTAAAGAGGAAAGAGACAAAGCGTATTTATTACAGCTAGATTATCCCGAGCATCTCTGGTTGGAAAAGGAGATAAAAAGCGTTGCCAATGTCGCTAGAAAAGATGTCAGCGGATTCATACAAATTGCTGCAGAGATTCCCATAAAACCGGAAATTCAGACCTTCCCTTTGGAAGAAGCTAATACGGCCCTAATGGAACTTAAAGATAGAAAAATTCGGGGTGCCAAGGTGTTAACAATTGATTGATACGAATGACCGGGGATCAGGGGTCAGAGCTCGGATATCAGGGCACGGGTGTCAGGGGTCGGGGCTCAGACTCCGGAACAAAAAATGGGGAACATTTATTTAAATTCTCTATATTTTGACATATTCAAGAGAAACGTTTCTTTTGAGGGTTGACTTTGCCAGGCGTTCAAATTGATCGGTGATATCTGAAACAAAAAGTCTGAACTCGCTTTTTTTAGTCAACATGTGGTCAGCTTCGGAACGGGTGTCTAAAAAGTCTTTTACTTTGTTTGCAACGGCTTTTGAAGAATCTATAATCGTCACTTTTTTTCCTGCTTTTCTTTGTATTTTATCTTTCAGCAGCGGATAATGGGTACAGCCCAGA
>CALANC010000371.1 GCA_937925895.1 uncultured Desulfobacterales bacterium | reverse complement strand
GGCCTGGGGGTATTTGTAAAGCATCTTCATGTAACTGTGCGTGGGTGTGCTATCGAGGTAGAAATAAGATTCTTTAACATCTTCACCGTGATTGCCTTCGGAACCGCTCAGACCAAACATGCGTTCTTTTAAGATGGGGTCCTTCCCGTTCCATAAAGCCAAAGCAAAGCAGAGATATTGATTTCGGTCCGAGATCCCTGCAATGCCGTCTTCTCCCCAACGATAGGCTTTGCTGCGTGCATGATCATGGGGGAGAAAGTCCCAGGCGTTACCATCTTCACTGTAATCTTCTCGAACGGTGCCCCAGGAACGCTCGCTTAGATACGGTCCCCATTTTTTCCAGTTTAATTTGCGCTTTCGGTATTCAACAAGTCGGTTGTGCTCAGCTGTTATCTTCATAATCTCTCTTCTCTTATGTAGTAAAAACGAAATTAAAATTCCTTGAGCCGGACTTTTTTGTCCTTTGCTCCCAAAAAAATTGTTTTCTTACGCAGGGATCACTCCAACTGTTCTGGAGATGATTTACAGTTATTAAGGCTTGCATATATTAGTCTGTATTTATAAAGTTATCTATTCGTTAGAAATCGGGATTCCGAACATCAGATATGTTTGGCCTTTTTTCATACATGAATTTGTCAATTTCATCAAACACCTCATATAGTATGGACAACTTGGAAATTTGCAATTATTTTTTTTAAATCGTTTATTTGGTTCTAGAAAATCGGATCAACACGACAGACATAGCTGAGCGATTAGTTAACATGGCTCTTGGATCGCGGAGCAGCCTCTTTATTGCCGGGAGATATAGACTATGACAAGAACATTGGATAAAACACTCGTTTTGGCCGGCGACGTCGGTGGAACAAAAACGAATTTGGGGCTTTTCCTCAAGGGAAAAGGACGCCCGGTGCCAAAAGTGATTGAAACATTCTCGAGCCAAGCCGCACCTGACCTGGAAAGCATTGTTCGGCAATTTCTCGAAATCCATAAGGTTTCTGTTACCCATGCCTGCTTCGGGGTTGCAGGTCCTGTGATAGATGGGAAATCCAAAACAACCAACCTCCCCTGGAATATTTACGAAGATCGGATCAAAAAAAAGTTTAACTTTCATCATGTTGAGCTTGTCAACGATTTAACTGCCACTGCGATGGCCATACCGATATTAAACAAAGATGAATTCTTTGCTTTAAATCAGGCAGATCCCAAAAAAGACCAAAATCTCGCTCTTATTGCTCCTGGAACGGGTCTGGGAAAAGCAATGCTGATTAGTCAGGACGGTCGATACTTGCCAGTACCTTCAGAGGGCGGCCATGCTGATTATGCGCCTAATAACGAAGCAGAAATAAAGCTATGGCAATATCTTCATCAGCAGTATGGCCACGTGAGTATAGAAAGGGTGGTTTCCGGATCAGGATTGGTGAATATTTATAATTGGTTCAAAGATTCAGGCCGTTTAAGCGAGCCGGAATGGTTAAAGATAAAGATAAAAGAAATGGACCCGGCCAAAGCCGTCACTGAAGCCGCACTGGTGAGTAAAAATCCCGGTTGTGTCGAAGTACTGAATATGTTTGTCTCCATCTTCGGTGCCGTTGCTGGCAATTTAGCCCTAACCGGTATGGCTACAGGGGGAGTTTATCTGGGTGGCGGAATTCCACCAAAAATTTTATCCAAATTAAAAGAAAATATTTTTATGGAAGCATTTACAAACAAAGGACGCTTTAAGGGTTTTCTTGAGAGGATACCCGTTAAGGTTGTTCTGAACGATAAAGCTGCCCTAATCGGCGCGGCATATTGCGCTATGATGGTAAAATAAAATATAAATTCTGGCAAATGGATTCCCCAAAATGTTGTGGTGTATTTTTTAGGGGAGGTGAAAATATTAAGTTTTACTTTTAAGTTCCTACCGGACACGACAATTCACAAGCTCGGAAATATTTAATCACCAAATTGCGTTTCCCACTTTCTCCGATTTCTCCCTCGGGAACTTTATTTTCAACGTCAGCATTTAACCTCTTAACGCAGATTGACCACCTGTATTTTCCTTGGGGAAAAGCTTTCATTGGACAAGCTTTTTGGCAAAACACCTCGCAGGTTTCACATGGAGTGAATCCTTCGAGTGATTTTGTCGTTTGGAAATCTCCTTCCACCAAAATAGAACGAAACCTGATTCTCGGTCCCCACTCCGGATGTATAAGCAGATTATTCTTGCCTATGATACCCATACCAGATAAAACAGCAGCATCTTTCAGAAATAATCCACCCTTTTCCACATGATATGGTAGCGGTAGAGCGGTTAAATCGTGTTTTTCCCGGAGCCAACGTTTCATCAACTCTGATATTTCCCTAAGGCGCCTATTACCCCAGGTATCGCCTCGTTCCCAATAGTCTTGACGAGGGTCTTTTTCCGGATGATTCAAACCCAATATCAACACGGTTTGGGCCTCTGTCGGCCAATTATCAATTGGAACATCGTCCATTGAGTCCGTGTATCTCGGACCTGCCAACGCAGCTTGATATGAAGGACCTTTCAAAACATCTTTTAAACGGACAACTCGGGCTCGAACTCCATCATACGATTCAGCTTGCGAGATGACTTCAGTAGTTAGTGAAGTTTTTGATGTCATAATTATCGGCTCCTTAAATACAAATCATTAATCTTCTGAAAAATCAAAAATCGCTGATTGTATTTTTTTAATACTCTTAATAGATATTGCACTAAGATTCATATAGAACTTAAGCTCACGCGTTTTCTTTTGGTATCCTCTTGCATCTTCTTCTGACCAGAAGAAAAGTGACTTTCGTCAGAAAATATCCACAATGCTTGGTTCTTTTGTTTTAGAGGTATCCATTAATGCAATGCAATACATGGGTTCAGAATCTTTATCCACGTTTATAATATTTAGATCACCGTCAAGTTCGATCTTAATCGGTTTTCCGCTGTTAGCGCATTCCGAATTTATAGTAAAAAACAATTCCTCATCTCGTAATTTCCCATACACGAAGGGAGCCGCAATAGCGTCCACCGCTCAAGCGGCGAAAAATTGCTCGCCGGTGCTAACGGTTATTTTGTGACCTGTATCTTCAAAAGATAGAGGATAAACCCAGTTTATACCTTGACTATTATATCGGTAACAAAAGGTTTTCATCCCTTCAAGCTTTTCCACAATATCTTTGACCCGATTTAACGATATATTGAGCTTTTCTCCGATAAATTCTGCTAATATAGGCTCTTTAGCAATCGCCATTTGCTTCACAATAAAGTGATGAACCTTACGTTCCTCTTTCGACAAAAGATCTGCTTTAGTTTTTGCACCAGACACGCTCCTTTTGACCCCTTTTGCTGAAATCGCCATAGGAAGTGGGAGCATAAAACGCCAGATTCCAATGTACATTTTACGTTTTATATCAGTTTTCATAAATTTGCCTCATTTGCTATTGGTCCACTACCGTTTCATTTTCTGCTCTTTCCAGGTGATGATCTTTAAAAAATTAATTTCTTCATTATTTGGATAGGTTTTATGCGGTTCTTAAAACTGGTGATTGCTTTTATCATCACATCCTTAAAAGAACAACTTGCCAATACATGGATTAGCTATTGGGTTGTTGATTCTATTAAACTAAAATTTGCTGAAAAATTTTCATGAAATATCCGGGCTAGCACTCCAAGTGGTTAATCAGGGCTTCCAGGTAGCGTGATTTAACCTGTTGGCTGGCAAGGGCCTGCTTGAATGGTGGAAGTTTCAAAATGACCCCCAGAACTCCAGCCAAGGCTCGATGACTTAGCAGCACCTGGTTATCAAAAATCAAATTTTGTAAGTTACCACGTTCGATGGCCATCACCACAGCCCTGTGGGTGGTATTCAGTGGTGTAATCACTCTCTTTGGTCGAGAATTGAGAATAATACTGTCGTTCACGCAGGCTCTAACGCAAAGACCGCATCCCAAACAAAGGTCTTCATTCAGGTTTGATCGTTTCATTATTGGTTTAGCAGGATCATTAGATGATACTAAAGCCATGGCCTCTACTGGACAGGCAATCACGCATTTTCCACATCCGAGACAATTATCTTTGTTGATTTCAGGGATAAAATTGGTGGTATGAATAGGATTAAAAACCGCAAATCGACGGGCCGCGATCATAGCTTCGCAACAACACCCGCAGCAGTTACATATGAAATTAACCCCCTCTTTCACATTTTCACCGAACTGGACCAGATTATGTTCGTAAGCCAACTGTAAAATATCAAGACCTTCTGCAACATCCACCCGGCGGGCGAAACCATGTTTAATCAGCGACGATGCCGTCGTATTAAACGTCATGCATATTTCCATCGGGGCATCACAGGCCCTGTCCATATGGTACATTTTATGACGGCAATAACACATACCAATTGCCCTATGAGAAGCACCTTTTATGATCTGGGTAGCACGTTCATAATCCAATACGTAGAGTGCGTTTTCATTGGATAACACCGGTTCGTGGACAAAGGTGCGCCCCAGCTGAGTTTCGCCGCGTGTAAACAGATCCAGGATAAAATCCTCTTCCACGTTCAAATACTGAAAAAACAGTTCGCTCAATACTTTTTGATCTATATCATCTCGCACACGCATTAAAGAAAACTCAAAAAAGCCTGCCATGGGAGGAGGAAGGGTGTATACGGACTCTCCATTTTGGTCTAAATCGACCAGTATAGCCCGACCAGCCAGTTCATCCAGTACGTTTTGAGCACTGGCCAGATCCATTTGCCAGACGAGGCTCGCTTTCTTTGCCGTAAAGGACTTGATAGGCAAAAGCGAAACCAATTCAGCTTCTTTCTCTCTGAAAAGTATTTTCAGGATTTTATGTAAGAGCTCCGAAGGGGGAGCACCCTCTGGATAACGATTTAATCGATCCACCAGACGGGAATAACCGGATTTAATTGTATTGTGTGCCATAAAAAATAACGGTATTTAAAGCATTTAAGGAATCTGTTTCAATCTAATATTATTGCCAGCGTCGCGCAGGACGAGATTAAGTGCCTGAAGATTTACTCTCTTTCTGACAGGATTTATATCAAATTTCGAAACAAAATCAATACTTTTTCAAGATTTATTTTTTGTGGTCAAAGGCAGTAACAAAGTTTTAGGGGAATCAAGATATGCGAGTGGTAAGCGCTTTTATCGGATAATTTTGCGTAAATTGCCAAAATACAAAATATTGTATATTTAATTCAAATGATATATTAACTGAATCTTGCCTGAAAATTGATGAAAATCTTTTTACTACATAATTGAGGCGGGTTTAAAAACGACCGCCTGCAAAGTCGATGATCTTAATTTTCGGCTTTAGGACGAAAAGAATAAACGATAAATTATTGCATTTATCGACGGGTGCAGAAAGGAGAAAAATGTCTCACAATAAAAATCTCAAAGCCGGAACCCTCTCTGTTTGGGCAGGTGAAGAAGAATATTTAATGCAGGGCGCCACCCAGGTACCGGTAGTCCACAGCGTTTCTTTTGGGTACAAGGACGTCGATGAGTGGTTGCAGGTGGCCCTTGGGAAGAAACCGGGCCACATCTATGGACGTAATACCAACCCTACAGTCCATGTTTTTGAAGAGAAAATCCGAATCCTTGAGGGGGCTGAAGCTGCCACCAGTGCTGCAACGGGCATGGGGATTATAAGTAGTGCTTTTTTCACTCTTCTCTCTCCAGGTGACCGGATTGTATCGGTTAAAGATACTTATGGCGGCACCAACAAAATCCTGGTAGAATTTTTACCACGCTTCCAAATTGAAATCGCTTTATGCGATACGACAGATCATGAGGCTATTGAGGCAGAGGTCATGAAAGGTTGCCAAGTGTTATATTTGGAGAGTCCGACCAACCCGACGGTAAAAGTAATTGATATAGAACGGCTCGCCAAAGTTGGTCATAAGTTTGGCGCCATCGTCATCGTTGACAATACGTTTGCTACTCCCATCAATCAAAACCCTTTGCAACTTGGAGCCGATTTGGTTTTACACAGTGCCACCAAGTTTTTGGGCGGTCACGCGGATGCTTTAGGCGGCGTAATTTGCGGTGAAAAGGAGTTGATTGAGCAAATCTATCATTTCCGCGAAATCAATGGTGCCACTTTACACCCGACGGCGGCGTATCTTATCCTGCGAGGTATGAAGACGCTTCACTTGCGTATTGATTGGCAAAATAGGAGCGCCTTAAAAATAGCGCAATTCCTATCATCGCATCCGACCGTCGAACAGGTGTTTTATCCCGGGCTCGCTGCTCACGAAGGACACGAAATTGCCCGCAGGCAGATGAGAGGGTTCGGTGGCGTGCTCAGTTTTATGTTAAAGGAGAACACGTTTGACGCGGTACGACGATTTCTGCCCCGTTTGAGACATGCTCATGCTGCGGCAAACCTGGGGGCGGTCGAAACCATTGTCGGACCGCCGGCAACTACGAGTCATGTGGAATGTACCTCTGAAGAACGTGCCGCGATGGGAATACCTGAGAGCCTGATTCGTTATTCCGTGGGCATTGAAAATACTGAGGATTTGATTTCTGATTTAGAACAAGCTCTAAGAGCGGTGTAGGCGAATGAAAATACTTTCTGTTTCAGATTATGTTGTGTCAACATTGCATGATAATTTTGATGCCGAGCATTTTCCGAAAATTGACCTGATCCTTTCCTGCGGGGATCTCCCGCCTGAATACCTCTCTTATCTTTTCAATTCCTTTAACGTCCCCCTTTACTATGTGCGCGGAAATCATGATATCAGATATGATTCAAAACCTCCTGACGGCTGTATCGATCTGAATGCGCGATTAATTCAAGTCCAGGGACTCAACCTGCTGGGTCTTGAAGGCTCGCGTTGGTACAATGGGGGCCCCAATCAATATACTGAAAAAGAGATGTGGAAGATAATCCGAAGACTTCGACCCAAGATTTGGTGGCAAAAAGGTATCGATGTCATCATTACCCATGCACCACCACGTTATATTCATGATGCAGAAGATCTTTGTCACAGAGGATTCAAAAGCTTCAGGTGGCTCATTGATCACTACAGCCCGACCTTCTTTATCCATGGCCACATTCATGCTGAGTTCAATGATCCCGCCGAACGCCTAACAATAATTAACAAGACGAAAGTGGTTAACACCTATGGCTATTACCTTTTTGAAATCGATGTTGATCAAGTTAAGGGCTAGGCTGTTAAACGTCCGGCACGGCCGCACCCGCGATAAAATGGTTAAATCCTTCAAGGAAGGTCAGCAAAAAGAAGAAGCCTTCGATCACCAAGACAGGGGCGTCTCTTCCGTGTTGGTTCAACAGATCGTGGGGAGCGTGGGACGATATCATGACTTCGACAATGAATTCCGATTAATGCAGCATATGCCTTCTGAAAGATTTCAGAGAATAAAAGAGGCGATGAAAAGCGGTAAACATCTTCCCCCTGTCAAGCTCTATCAAATCAAGGATGAATACTACGTTCTGGATGGAAATCACCGCGTTGCCGCGGCAAAGGAAATCGGTCGCCATGAAATCGAGGCGAAAATCGAGGAATTTATTCCCTCCAAAGACACGCTGGAGAATGTTCTCTATCGCGAAAAAAGTGAATTTAACAAAGCCGTCAGGTTACCATACGCCATAGATCTGACAGAAGTGGGTCAGTATACGCTTCTCATAAAACAGATTTCTAAGCACCAGGAATTTCTGCAGCATGAGACAAAAAAATCGGTTTCATTTGAAAGCGCTGCTGAAGACTGGTATAAAACGATTTATCGTCCCTTGATTGATATCATTAATCAAGGGCGTCTCATTAAGGCTTTCCCGGGACGGACAATTGCTGATCTCTACACGTATATCTCCATCCATCAATGGGACAGTCCACGAAGGCGGAATTATGGCAGCACAATAGACCGTATTTTGTCTGACAACATGGAGGAATTTAGAAAGAAAATGTCAAATACCAAAGATATCGAGTATCCCGAGATGCAGTGGGGAATAACTGCGTTCATTCTAATAAGTGTAAAAGCAAAAAGTGAGTTTAAAATAATGGATAAACTCTTTGCACTTAAAGAAGTAAAGGAGGTCCATTCCGTTCATGGTGATATTGATCTCCTGGTTAAGATTATGTTAACCCGAGACCTGGTTTCTTCTGATGCTGAAGTCATCGGGGAATTTGTCCATAATAAGGTAAGAAGCATTTCGGGTGTAACCAGCACCGTGACACTCATTCCCGGTGTTTCAAAGATGAAGGAAAAATAAACAAAATTAGCGAATCGAAGATTCCATGGTTTTTAAACATGAACAGCTGTTGGGAAAATCTCGGTTTCGGTCCAGCTATGATGCCGTGATTATCGGGGGGGGGCTCCACGGTCTTGCCACCGCCTATTATTTGGCCAAGGATCACGGAATCAATAACGTCGCAGTCATCGAAAAACGCTATATCGGTTTTGGTGGAGCCGGAAGAAATACCGCCATTGTACGCGCCAACCAACGTACCCAGGAAAACCTTCCCCTTTATCAAGAAGCTTTAAAACTCTGGCCGCTGTTAACCAGAGAACTCGATTTCAACCTGATGTTTTACAACTGTGGAAATCTGAATTTGGCCCACAGTGACGCCGCTATAAAATCACTGCGACTGAATGTTTCCTCGGCCCAGTTTCATGGTATTGACAGCCGGTTGCTGGATGCAAAAGAATGCAAAACCCTGGTTCCGGCTCTCGATATCTCCGATCGACCCCGATATCCGATTTTCGGGGGTATGTATCATCCACCCGGCGGCATCGTCCGTCACGATGCCGTGGTCTGGGGGCTTGCCAGAGGTTGTATAAAACACGGCGTACATATCCATCAGAATACCGAGGTCACCGACATCGGTGTGAAAAACGGCAAGGTCGAATTTATCGAAACGACGCGAGGAAAGATTAAAACGGAAAAAGTGCTCAATGCGGCCGGGGCCTATTCAGCCGCACTGGCATACCAGATGTTGGATATTCGAATGCCGATCAGTGTGCTAACGATTCAGGCCATGGTGACCCAACCTTTAAAACCACTTATGGATCATGTCGTTTCCTCTGGGGCATACCATGTCTATGCCAACCAGACACTCAAAGGTGAAATCGCCACCGGTTCCCATATGGACCCTTGGCCCAATTATACCACCCAAAACACGGCTTATTATATTAAACACCAGGCCGAGGCATTGACGGAGCTTTTCCCTTGCTTAAAAGGGGCGAAGTTCATGAGAATTTGGGGGGGGCTGGCAGATATGACCCCGGATATGGCACCGATAATCGACGGCAATGATCCTGTCGAAGGATATTTTGTCGATTGCGGCTGGGGATATTTCGGCTTCAAATCCTCAGCGGTCACCGGGAAATACATGGCCCGGTTCATGGCCACCGGGCAATGTCCTGCAATACTTAAACCGTTTACAAGGCAGCGTTTTGAAAAACACCGGCTTATGGGTGAAACCGCGGCATTGGTGGAATTTAGCCCAAACAACTAGTTTTTATAAAGAAACGGCATCTTTTGGCCCAGGGCTTCGTTTTTCGCATTTTTTCAATCCTCGGAATAGGACACACACTATGCCTGCGGTTGAAAAAACGCTCTAGCCTTGCCCTGAACCAAAAGCTACCATTTCTGGACGGGATATTATTTAGATTTCGAGATAATGGTTTTGGCAAGGATAGAGGGAGAAATACGAGTAAGGCATACATATGAGTACTCCGTCGAGCATTTCGACCGATAACGCAGTCCAAAATCTTTATCTCGAAATCTATAACTAGGGGAATTAAGCTATGTCATTAACAATCACTTGTCCCATCTGCGGCAAGCGCAGCGGTTACGAATTTCGCTACGGCGGTGAGGACAAAGGCCCCAGACCTGATGAAGATGAACTGACACCGGAAAAATGGTTCGATTATACCCACTTGAACACCTGCATTGCCGGGATGCAAAAAGAGTGGTGGTGTCATCGCGACGGATGCGGCACGTGGTTTAAGATTTATCGGGACACCAGAACGATTGGAGAAGTCCCTCTACCTGTTGAAGACAAGATAAAGGATGCCTGATGAAAAGGCTGAGCCAATTGCCGACGTGCCGTATTGATCCTGAAAAAAAGGTTTTTATCACCTACAGGGGTAAATCCTACCAGGGGTATGAGGGCGATACCGTAGCCAGCCTGCTGTATGCCAACGGTATCCGCATATTTTCCCGGAGCCTCAAATACCATCGTCCTCGCGGATTATACAGCCTCGATGGTGAATGCAGCAACACGACAATGGCGATTGACGGCATTCCCAACCTGCGAACCGAAACGACTCCGGCCAGGCATGGGATGACGGTTAAGGCACAGAACGTGGTGGGTTCGCCTGAATTCGATCTCCTGGGCATCATGGATAGATTCAGCCGGGCCATGCCGGCCGGGTTTTTTTATCATATGTTTCACAAACCGCCGAGCCTTTGGCCCCTGGCGCTCAAACGGATCAGAAAAATAGCCGGCCTCGGGACACTTCGCCATGATTTCGTCATGCAGGTCAGATTTGATGAAATTTATCCACACACAGACCTTTGTGTTATCGGCGGAGGACCGGCAGGCATGTCGACTGCCCTGGCTGCCGCCGATCAGGGGCTGCAGGTTATTTTAATTGAAGCCAGACCTTGGTTGGGGGGGATTTTTGACTACAGACCGGCAAAATATCTTGACGGATTTTCCCTTCACGAGAGAGCCGGTGTACTTTCTCAACGTGTTACAGAAAACAAAAATATCAGGGTTTTTTTACAGACGGCTGTTGTCGGTATTTATCCGGATAATCAGATAACCGCCTTTCAAGTGGGCGGACGTCCTGATGCCTACAAAGAAAGGTATGTTGAAATCCGGGCAAAAAGCCTGGTCGTTGCCACCGGGTGCCTTGAACGCCCCTTGTTGTTTGAAAACAATGAACGACCCGGTGTCATGCAGGTGGGTTGCGCCCACAGGCTCGCCAGAACCTGGGGAATTCTTCCCGGAAAAAATGCCGTTTTTTGTACCGGCCACGACCTCGGCTTGGAAGCCGCCATCGACCTGTTCGATCTCGGAATGGAGGTGCTCTGTGTAGCCGATAATCGTGAAGACGGTCAGGATGCGGAACTGGTGGCTGAATTGAAAAAAAGAAACATTCCTTTTTACAGGGGATGGGTCGCCGCAAAGGTTAAGGGAAAAAAAGCGGTTAAAGCGGTTACGATTAGCACTGTCTCCGGAACCCGTCGTCGAGATATACCCTGTGAGGTGCTAGTGGCTTCGGCTGGATTAACACCGGCTACCGGGCTCCTGAGCATCGCTCAGTGCAAGCTGTCCTACGATAACCATACCGGTTTCTTTTTACCTGTTAACTTGCCGGAGAGGGTGTACGCCTCCGGGAGAATGCTTGGATTTCATCATCCGTTGAGCATCGAAATCTCAGGCCGGCTGGCAGGTTTAAACGCTGCTGCGGGCTGCAAGGAAACCACCAACGGATTAAGAAAGGAAGTCGAAGAACAGCTAGCAACACTACCCGGACCGCCACTCGGATCGAAGTGGGTGAGCCCTCCAGGCAAGGGTAAAAAAGTGTTTATATGCTTTGACGAAGACGCGACGCTTCAAAATATTGATCAAGCCTTCTCCGTAGGTTTTGAAATGCCGGAGCTCATTAAACGTTTTACCGCCGCCGGCACCGGTCCGGGACAGGGTGGTATTCCGGGGCATAACCTCCCCTTATATGTCGGTCAATCCCGCCTGCCGGCAGATGATCCGCCCTCACCGACCACGGTGAGACCGCCGATGGTTCCGGTGCTGCTGGCAACTTATGCCGGCAAAAATCTGGACATGAGCAAGCGGACTCCTGTGCATGACCTACAAATTTCCTCCGGCGGAAAAATGGAGCGTGTCGGTGGTTGGCGTCGAGCCCGATATTTTTCCCCTGACAAAAGCATCAGGGAGGAAATTGAAGCCGTGCGCACCTCAGTTGCAATTTTGGATGCTTCCACACTCGGCAAATTTCGCCTCCACGGACCGGATGCCCTAAAGGCGCTCCAACGGGTTTATGTAGGAGACATGACCAATATTGCCGAGGGCAAAGTGAAATATTCCGCCATGTGCAACGATGACGGCTGTTTGATCGACGACGGTGTGGTCGTTCAAAGGGGGAAAAATGATTATTTCTTTACCACCTCGACCGCCCGTGCCGGTGGAACGATTGAATGGATTCGTTTTCACACCCGCTATGACGGCTGGGATTTCCACCTGGTTAACCTGACCGATGCTTTCGGCGTCATCAACCTGGCAGGCCCTAAAGCACGTGAGGTTTTGGAACGAGCAACCGATTCGGACGTCTCCCCCGAGGCCTTCCCCTATGCCGGCTATCGTGAGCTTTTAATCCTGAATACCATACCCGTGCGGGTGATGCGCCTGGGATTTGTGGGTGAGCTCTCATTCGAGCTGCATGTACCCGCCTCTTATATGATTACGGTTTGGAAGATATTAGAAGAAACAGGCAAGCCTTGGGGTATTCGAAATTTCGGACTGGAAGCTCAAAACATCCTTCGAATGGAAAAAGGTCATGTGATCATCGGGTCCGAATCCGAGCAGCGCACCACGTTGCATGATCTGGGACTGGGATTTCTCTGGCACAGAAACAAACCGGAAGCCAAAACGGTGGGTGCAGCTGCGTTGAAACATACAGAAAATCAAAAAGGACGCTTGAAGCTGGTGGGATTTGAAATGGAAGATTCTGCATCCGCACCGCCCAGAGACGGCTCTATCATCGTTGACGAAAAGATCCGCGGTTACGTTTGCACCGCCCGGTACAGTCACACGTTAAACGCGTCCGTGGGAATGGCTCTTGTGGAAGATCGTCTGTCGTCGATAAGTGAACGATTGGCTATATTTGAGGACGATTGCAATGGAAAATTGACATACGCCAGGGTTGCCCGGATGCCGTTTTATGATCCGGAGGGAGCGCGGTTGAAAATCTAATTATGTTCCGGTTAAGGCATATTTGTTCATATTTGTAATAAGCCGCCAGGTGATTTAGTTAGGCTCGGGAAGTACGATCTATACTAAATTATCTGGTGGCTGCTAGAGAACCTTTTTTTAAAAATTATTATAACTCCTTAAAAGAAATCGAATGAATGAGATGCGAAGATATTCCCCGGTTTCATTTGAAAAACAGCCGGTTCAAACAGAACTCCGAGGCCTTTGGCGCGTTGCCTTAAAATATCCCCAAGAAGGCGAAGGTCCTCATCTGATTGATTTGAGCCACAAGCCGAAATGGGATGTTCAAAGTTCAGCGCTGGATACCATTCAGCCTTTTGGTGTTGAAATCCCGAAATCGCCGGGCCGGTGTAAACTGATGCACGGTAGAATGGTCTGCCGCATGAACGCGACACAGGCACGGATAATCATCACTGGACAAGAAAAAAATGAGCAGCCGAATACCTCCGAATTCACGGATATCACGGAAGGTCACCTGTTGCTCGCCCTTACGGGGCCGAATCTGTTTTCCATCACCGAAAAATTGACTTCGCTGGACCTCCAAAATCCGGAAAAACCTACACCATACCTGTTCCAGGGGCCTTTTGCTCACGTCCCCTGTCAGGTCGTGGTTGTCAAAAATAAAACAGACAATTGCCTTTTGCTTTTGAGCTGTTCGAGAGGATATGCAAGGGATATGGTGGATGCCGTGTTTGCCGCCGGAAAGGAGGCGGATTTAAGGCCGGCGGGTGAAGCGGCTTTTATCCTCTGACTCGGGCAAGATAATAAATTATGGATCATCTCAAAAACATAGAGGTAGGAAAGCATCATATGAATTCAGCACAAATTGAGCACTCGACAAGCTTGCTCGGAAAACAAACCGTTGAGATGTTGATGCAGGTTCACCAGGATGCCTTGTGGATGTTGGAAAATCTCGGCGTGGGGTGCTCTCAACCCGTCATTCAGAAAGCCTTCCAGAAATTTGAAGCCCAGGGGCAGGCCATTGTCTATGAAAATCGAATTTACCTGACCGCCGAATTAATAACAAACTGTCTTTCATCGGTGCCCGGTGTGGTCGATTTTTTTGTTCCCCGAGACAGTTTTTTTATCGGCGGTACGGCCCCGTATGTTTATGATGATATCGCCGGCTGCGGCGGTATGATTCCGACTGCCGATCATGTGGTTGAAATCGCCCGGATTGCGGAAGAGAACCCGATGGTGGCGGGCATGGGAAGAGGGGTATTGCTAAAAGACGAAATCGAGCAGATGAATATCATGAAGGAATACTGCACCAAACCGCTTTACTTCGTGGCAACCTCAGATGCCGCGCTTGCCAGAGCCAGAGAGATTCACGCCGAGAGGGGCAACATCATGCTCGTCTTTTGCCTGACCCGGCCCATCTTGGAAGTCAATGATAACCTTTCGGAGTTTTTTGTCAAAGTTGTTCAGGCCGGTCTGCCCGTTTTTATTTCAGCCATGCCCCTGGCCGGCATCAGCGCGCCGTATTGCTACAACGGCGTGCTTTCCATAACGCATGCCGAGGTTCTTTTTGGCATCTGTGCGTCCCAGCTGCTCAATCCGGGAGTTACGGCGATTCACGCCGGTTTTCCCACCATCGCCGATCCCCGGTTCGAATACAATCCCAACTACGGCTTGAAAAGTCATCATTTGTTAAATATTCTCATGGCTCATCTGAATCTCATGCTCGATCTGCCGACCTTCCAAAGCGGGGCAACCACCAACGAGGAACACCCCACGAAGCGGGCATTCGATGACGCCAGAAGCGGCCAGGCCCTTGCATTGAAATTCGGTTTTCACATGATCCGGCACCCGTTCGGATTTCTTCGCCACCTGGTTGATTTTTCTTTTGCTAAATTAAAAACCGCCATTCAGATTGCTGATGAGGTCACGCCAGAAGACGCTCCGGAATTAGAGATGCCCGTGTACGATGAACGGGGAATGGAATCGATCCAGCGCATCGGATTGGGAATGTATATGGAAGATTCGTTGACCACTGCCAATTTTGGCCAGGTCTTCGTCGACTAGCTGAAGAAAAAAAGGAAAACAATATCATGGATTTCACCGATTGTGCCTTACGATTCATCATAGAAAAAAACTGGGAAGATTTTCCTCTCGACGTTCAGCATCAATCCAAACGCTGCCTGTTGGACACATTGGGCGCTATGCTGGCCGGCATGGAGACACCCGTAGCAAAGATCCTTTCACGTATCGGCGAGCAACAGTACCAAGGCAACGAGGCCACCATACTGGTGAACGGAAATAGATGTTCCGCTTCGGGGGCTGCCCTTGTAAACGGGTTTGCAGGAAATGCACTGGATATAGACGACGGTTACCGTTTGATTAAGGGCCATCCGGGCGCATGTGTACTGCCGGCGGTATTGGCAGCTGGCGAATTGATTCCATCCTGTTCGGGAAAAAAGTTTTTAGCGGCGCTGGTTGTAGGATATGAGATCGGCATTCGCTCCGGGTTAATTCGCCATGCCACCTACGAAACGTACCACTCTTCAGGAAGCTGGGGTGCGCTTGCCGGTGCTGCTGCCGCCGGAAAAATTATGGGATTGGATTCGACCATCTTGAGGAATGCGCTGGGAACTGCTGAGTACCATGCTCCCATCGCACCCATGATGAAGGGGATTGCCAAACCCAGTATGGTTAAGGACAGCATTGGTTGGGGGTCCATGGTTGCCGTCATGTCGGTTTTAATGGCACAAAACGGATTTACGGGTATTGAACCGCTGTTTGATGATACGCCCAAAGCGGAATGGTGTGACGTGTTAGGGGATGCGTATGAAATATTAAATCTATATTTTAAGCCGTATGCCGCCTGCCGCTGGGCCCAGCCGGCCATTGCCGGTGCTTTGAAAATTACGAAAGACCACGAAATCCCATCCGAGGAAATTGCTCGTATTCGAGTGCGAACCTTCACCGAAGCAGCCGCATTGAGTTGCAGTCCTCCGGAAGATACGGAGCAGGCCCAATATAATTTGTCGTTTCCAGTGGCAGCGGCACTGGTGGATGGTGAGGTGGGCCCCAAACAGGTTTTGCCCCCGGGGATTTACAAAGATCAGGTCCTCCGGTTGGCCGACAAAGTCGATGCTGAAGTATCGGAAGCTTTTGATCGCGTATTTCCCGAAAAGGCGTGTGCCGAAGTGATAATACACACGACATCGGGTGCCGGCTTTTCTTCCGGCCCTGTTGAAGCCCGGTGGGAGCCGCCTGCCGATCCTCCGTCAGATGGTGAATTGGCGGAAAAGTTTATTTGGCTGGTGGCTCCTGTCTTGGGGGTTGAGCAAAGCCAAAAGTTGTGTGAGCTGATATGGCGCTTGGATGAATGTGATAATGTCGAAACGTTAATTGATTTATGTGTTAAAAAACTATAAAGGAGTCAATATATTTTTTTTAATAGTTCCTTTCATCTAACCTGTCGAAAGAAAACAGTATCATGTGTGGAATTGTCGCTTATTTTGGTGGGGCAGGGAACAACCTGACTCGGGTGTTGTCAGGGATGTCAGCCATTGCATACCGGGCGCCTGACAGTACCGGCGTTGGCGTTTTCGGAGACGACGGAGAGCCGATTCGCACCCGAAAATCCCTCGGATCCGTTACTTCATTGCTTGAAGTCATTCACAACAACGCCTTGTACCCAAGCCCTGAGAGCCAGCTTCTTTCCTTTCTTTCGACTGAAACTCAGAAAGTTAATTTAGGCGAGCAGCAGCGGCGCCTTCTTGAATTTGAGGGCTTGCCGCTGGACATTTTCGAATCTATTCATCGAGGCAAGGTTTCCTATCCAACATTCGATGAACTGGTTAAAATGAATGTCGAAAATCCTATACGGCTCACCCCCGGTTGGCCCGGAAGGCCCACACCAAATCCCACCTTTTTGATTCGCTCGAAAATAGATCTAAGAACGGTTATCCAAG
>CALANC010000370.1 GCA_937925895.1 uncultured Desulfobacterales bacterium | reverse complement strand
TACAAACCATGGTATAAATATAATGGGAATTAACGTTAAAATTTTGGCATTTGGATGAAGGATCAGATAGGCTCCCATAACTCCCGCTATGGCACCGCTAGCGCCAATGGTAGGTATATTGGAATGAAGGTTAAAAAAAAGATGAGAAAGGCCGGAGGTGATCCCGCAGAGCAAGTAAAATACAAGGTAGCGAAAATGACCCAGCCGATCTTCCACATTGTCGCCAAAAATATATAGCGACCACATATTCCCAAGAAGGTGCCAGAATCCACCGTGAAGGAACATAAAAGAGATTGTGGAAATAACCTGCTGGGTGATCGTAAAGTAGGAGGTTATGTGAGGAACCGAATAGCGTGCAGGAACAAGACCATATGTATATAGAAAACGATCTAAGTTTACTCCCTGAGCCATCTCAACGAGATAAAGAACAACGTTGATGCCTATGATCGCATTGTTTACGACCGGATAATTTTTTGAAGGAATTGTATCGCGAATAGGTATCATGGAAAGTACCTAATTGATGAGATCTCATGATCAATGGCCTTGGCCCGTATTTCTCATTAGGAGTTTGGGGTAATGCGCATACTGATATCTACACATCTTGCCGAGTGAGTAAATGCCCCTACGGAAATAATATCAACGTTGGCGTCCGCCAATGATTTCAGTCTGCTCTTTCTTACCCCTCCTGACACTTCGATTGTCGCCCTACCATCGATGGTCGCAACAGCCTTTTTTATCTGTTGTAGATTCATATTGTCCAGCATAACGACATCAGCCCCGGCAGCTATGGCCGCCTCTACTTGGTTTAAGTCGGAAACCTCTATCTCGATTTTTACCAGGTGAGAAACCTTCTGTCTTATCTGGTTTATCGCTTTCTCTATGCCGCCATAAGCAGCGATATGATTGTCCTTGATCAAAACACCGTCATAAAGACCCATCCGGTGGTTATGGGCTCCGCCAACTCGTACAGCATGTTTCTCAAGTTTACGCCAACCCGGAGCCGTTTTTCGAGTATCAACAAGACGGACGCCGGTATTTTCAATTTCATTCATATACGACCGCACGTTGGTAGCGATACCGGACAGCCGCTGAAGAAAATTCAAAGCCGTTCGTTCACACATAAGCAGAATACGGAGCTTCCCTTCAATATTAGCGATAGTGTCTGCGTTTTTGACCTCATCACCGTCTTTGTATTTTGTTGTAAATATAACTTGAGAATCAAGATACTCAAAAACCTGTTTCGCCACATTGAGCCCGGCAATGACCAGAGGTTCTTTTGCAATAATCACACCCTCTCCCTCAAGGTCCGGACCAATAAGATTTTCTGTTGTGATATCTCCGGATCCGATATCCTCTTTGAGGGCTATTTCAATTAAATGCTTGGTGGAATTCATGATGAGGATAAAATCTTTCTACATTTTTTAATAACAGGCCGGATTTACGCTTCAACCTCCCTGACTTTTTCCAGATTTGACTGTAATTTGCCCATTTTTTCAGCCAAGGATTCGCGTCGTTCTTTTACTTTTTCCACCACCTGTTTCGGTGCCTTATTGAGAAATTCCTCGTTTTGTAATTTTTTTGCCGTAACACTCAGGTCCACATCCAGTTTATTGATTTCTTTTTCAAGGCGTTTGATCTCTTGTCTAAAATCAACAATCCCTTCCAAAAAGACAAAGATCGTGGCACCGTTTACTACAGCAGTCGCCGCTGACTTCGGTCTTTTTCCTGTTTTTTCAACTGAAAAAGACTTAACCCTGGCAAGGTTGGTAATCAGATCCTGGTGCCGCCGAATGGTTTCTCCTGTCGACTCTTCCGATGCCAAAACCGATACGGTCAGAAATAACGACGGTGAAATGTTCATTTCACCTCTTATATTTCTGATGGCGGATATTATTCCCATGATGAGATCCATTGTTGACTCCGTGTCAATGTCTCTTTTTAGTACGGCCGAATCGCGATCATCTAAGGGAAAGACTGCGGTCATAATGGAACCTTGAGTTCCCGGAAGCTTATGCCAAATTTCTTCTGTAATAAACGGAGTGAATGGGTGTAGCAAGATTAGTGTATCTTTCAAAACACGCCACAACACACTCATGGTTGCTTCCTTCTGGACCTGTTCGGCATCACCATATAAAATGGGTTTGATGGCTTCAAGATACCAATCACAGAATTCATGCCAGACGAATTTATAAAGCTCTAAAGCCGCATCATTGAATCTATAGCCGCCAAGGGCATCGGAAACCCTATCGGTAATACGATAAAGCCTTGATAAAATCCATCGATCTGCAAGAGAAAGATGCTTGTGGTCAATTGTATCATACCCTTTGGTGATGTGAGTCAGGGTAAAGCGAGAAGCATTCCAGATCTTGTTAACAAAGTGCCGGTAGCCTTCAATACGCTTTTCCGACATCTTGATGTCCCTGCCCTGTGCCGCGAATGCCGCCAGGGTAAAACGGAACGCATCGGTTCCATAACGTTCAATAACATTCATGGGATCGATAACATTTCCCATGGACTTACTCATCTTTTTGCCTTCTTCGTCACGTACAAGCGCATGAACATAAACATCCTTAAAAGGGACATCATTGATGAAATGTATACCCATCATCATCATGCGGGCGACCCAGAAAAAGAGGATGTCAAACCCTGTAACCAACACAGAGGTAGGATAATACAATTTTAAAATAGGTGTCTCATCCGGCCATCCCATGGTGGAAAAAGGCCACAGGGCCGAGCTGAACCAGGTGTCCAGAACGTCTGCATCCTGTACAAGCTCGTTCCCCTCACACACATGGCACGTGGAGGGAGCATTCATGGCGACGATGACTTCTTGACATGTATTGCATATCCATGCCGGAATCTGGTGTCCCCACCAGATCTGTCTTGATATACACCAGTCCTTAATATTATTCAGCCAGTCAAAATATGTCTTTTTCCAAGTTTCAGGGATAATCCGTGTCTCGCCATTTTCCACCGCATCCACTGCCTTTTTCGCAAGTGGTTTTGCCTTGACAAACCACTGTTTCGACAAATTTGGTTCAATTATGGTTTTACATCTGTAGCAGTGACCAATGCTGTGTTTGTACGGTTCAATTTTTTCAAGCAGACTTTCTCGCTTAAGTGACTCTATCACCATTTTTCTACATTCAAAACGTTCAAGGCCTTGGAATCTTCCCGCTTCTGATGTCATTACACCGTCATCCCCGATAACCTTAACACGTTCAAGGTTGTGGCGGATACCGATTTCAAAGTCATTGGGATCATGAGCCGGGGTAATCTTTAAGGCTCCGGTTCCAAATGACGTATCAACGTATTTGTCTGTGATAATGGGAATCTTCCGGTTCATAAGCGGAAGAACTACATGGCTTTGTTCCATATCGTGATAACGAGGATCATCCGGATTGACTGCCACGGCGGTATCGCCTAGCATGGTTTCCGGACGGGTTGTTGCGACAACCACACCTTCAGCTCCGCCCGTAAAAGGATACCGGACATAATACAGGTGCCCGTCATGTTCCTCGTGTTCGACTTCTAAATCGGCAAGTGCTGTATGACACCGGTGGCACCAGTTTATAATGTAGTTCCCCCGGTAGATAAGGCCTTCATGGTATAAATTCACAAAAACCTTTCGCACGGCTCTCGAAAGCCCCTCGTCCATGGTAAAGCGTTCCCGGTTCCAGTCACACGATGCTCCGAGACGTTTGAGCTGGTTGATAATGGCACTGCCATACTTGCTTCGCCATTTCCAAACCGCTGCGATGAATTTTTCTCTTCCAAGCTGGTGACGATCCAAACCCTCTTTGGCGAGACTTTTTTCTACGACATTTTGGGTAGCGATGCCTGCATGGTCGGTACCAGGCATCCACAAGACATTATCCCCACGCAATCTTCGAAACCTGCAAAGAATATCCTGTAAAGTATTATTAAGCGCATGTCCCATATGGAGTACACCAGTAACATTCGGGGGAGGAATAACAATTGAATAACACTCTCGACCGGTGCTCTCTTCACTTGCCGAAAACAGCCCCTCCCCTTCCCAAAAACGATACCAACGTTTTTCCACTTCATGAGGTTCGTAACTTTTATCGAGACGATCGGAACCCATACTAAAATACTCCTTTTATATCAATCGCATAACCTAACCCGGATATTTCATGAAAATTTTTCAGCAAACTTTTTTTATAATAATATCAAATGAACACATCAGCAGCGCGAAAAACCCGGGTTAAATACACCCATAAAAATTGAAAAGGGGATTATCATGTAATCCCCGATTTTTCACTATCCGGCTTTTCTATGGTCTGATCATGTCAATCAGGTAGAAATAAATGGTTATTCACAGATCGATTATTCTTCATTATCCGTTGTATCTTCAAGCAAGATGCTTTTAAGCCTTTCTATTTCCTTTTTAACCGTTTTTTCAATTACCTCAACCAGAAGCCGATCGATTTTTTCGTGAAACATCTTCTTGATAACTCGTTCCAGCGCCGCATCTATCTGTTCATCCGATACATCTATAACTCCTGACAAATCCTCTGGAACAACTTCTTCTGAATCTAGCTCTACGCCCATTGAATCAACGAATTCATCC
>CALANC010000369.1 GCA_937925895.1 uncultured Desulfobacterales bacterium | reverse complement strand
TCATGTGGGATATACGTACCGGCCATAAGAAAAAAAATCTAGTCAGGCTTGATTTCGAAGTCACTTGCATCGCCGTTTCCAACAACGGTCGTTATCTGGCATTTGGATCAAAAGGAAAAACATTTAAGGTATTTGACCTGTCCAATGAAATGAACGAAACAAAAATAAACGGACATTTTCGAGGCGTTTTTGCTTTGGCGTTCTCAAGTGATGATCGCTATATAATTTCGGGTGGAGGAGATAATGCGATACGCTTGTGGGACGTAAAAACCGGCCGGCAAATCAAAGTTTATCAAGATCATAATGCAACAGTTACTTCAGTATTATTCTCCAACGATGACCGCTATATCCTATCCGGCAGTAATGATGGTATTATCCAATTGCAGGATATCAATACGGGTTCTGTTTTAAAAAGAATAAAGGGGACCGTTGGGCAGATCAATTCTCTGGCGTTTTCCCGCAAAGGCAACTTTTTTGTATCAGCAGGAGCCGATGCAATCATACGCAAATGGACCGCTGACCTTGAAAACGAAGTGATTCGCATGCATGGATCAAGAGATGGTGAATGGGCCACTACAACTGCTGATGGTTACTATAAAACCAGCCCTGAAGGAAAAAATCTGGTACACTGGGCAACATTCGATAATATAGAGACTTTCTCATTTGAGCAATTTGAAACTTTCACCAATAAACCGACCATAATAGCAAGAAGAATTTCAGGTGATTTTGCCGCTGGTAAACCTTTCCCCAGGCTCTCACGGCCTGCAAACTTGGAGTTGCAAAATCACATGGGATTAGTATTCACTTCACAACAATCTTACGTTGTACAGCTTAAAATTAAAGGTGAGGCGATAGTAAAAACGGTCCGTCTATTTACAAACGGTCGACCCACTGTTGAGAGGATTCTAAATAAAAGCGAAGCAATAATTCAAATTGATATCCCCCTTGTTGTAGGGGTTAACAGGATTTCAGCAATTGCCTACGATGAGAACGGATTATCGAGCAATCTGAAGTGGATTGATGTGGTCAGCACTGCAACAGGTTCTTCAAAACCGAGCTTACATGTATTGGGTATTGGTATCAGCCAATACCCTAACCTGTCCGGCCAATGGCAGCTTGACTTTGCCCACACCGACGCCCAATCGTTTATAAAAGCTTTCCAAAACCAACGCGGAAAGCTTTTCGACAAAGTAAACAGTAATTACTTAGCCAATCAGGAAGCCTCAGTTGGAAATATTACAAGTGCACTAAAGACTCTGAGTGCAATTGATACTAATGATGTAGCGGTCATTTTCATGGCTGGTCACGGAATACGAGATTTAGACGGTACATATTACTTTTTGACTTCAGATGGAACTTTGGATAATCCGAACGCCGGCGGTATCAGCTGGAACCTAATAAGTGGATATCTCAATCGAATCAAAGGCCGTGTGATTCTGTTTCTTGATACCTGTCATTCAGGAAGTATCGTTAACGAAACTGTGGTTCCAAACGATGAGCTATCCCAAGAATTTTTCAGCGGTAAACGTGGTGGGACCATGGTATTTTCAGCCTCCAAGGGCCGACAATATTCAATGGAAAGTCCTGATTTTGGTGGTGGGTTTGGAATTTTTACTTATGCATTGACCCAGGGAATGGTGGAGATGGCGGAAGAGGTTGATATAAGCGGAAATGGCTTTGTTGAGTTTATGGAATTAGTTGAATATGTCAGCAGATATGTGGATAATACAACAAATGGCGAACAAACGCCCTGGCTTTCGCGCAAGGAACTTTTTGGCGATTTGCCCCTGGCAGTGGTCGAATAAGGACACAAGGAGATTGATATGATGAAAGCCTCCGTCACTATTTTATCAATTATGTTCATGCTAATTGTTGGATTTGTAAATGCAGAAGAGCTTACTTTTCCAAAAACCGAACAAGAGATCATTGAAGCACTGAGCATCAAGGATGGCCGAACTGTTTTTGAAGGTGTAGAATACATTTCAGAAAAGGGGAAAATATACAAAATCATTGGAGGCAAGCGTTATCGAATGCGAGGCCTTCGCATTATTGGGGATTCAGATATCGTCCCCAAAGCAGGTGCGCTGATCAATTTTGGTTTTGATTCTGACCAAATTCAGACTGAGTCATACCCATTGATAGACGAATTTGGCAAAGCATTGAAGTCCGGGCTTGCCGATGGAAGTTTCATTATCGCAGGACACACCGACAATGTCGGTACAACCGAATACAATAATGACCTTTCAGTGCGTAGGGCAAATGCGGTGGCTGACTACCTGAGAATCAATCATGGAATCGAACCAAGTCGCTTAATTATGAAGGGATACGGTGAAACCAAACCGATTGCCTCGAATGATTCCGAAAAAGGTCGGTCTATTAATCGCCGTGTGGAATTCATTCGAGCAGAATAAACTAACAACCTGAAGGTTCTGATCACTGTATGTCAAATTAAGCCTTTCTTTTTTAATTTTCCCTTTTTATCCGCCTAAAAAACCAGCCCTCGAAAACTATAGAACATCCAACATATCAAAGGTTTTGAATTTCCAAACTTATTTTATATCTTAGGTGTAAAATTTGCCATTTTTGTTGCTACCCTTGGTTGTATATTATGTTAGGAAACCCACAACTTGGCTAAATTGTAGATTGCGGCTATGCTGGTGCAATCTGAAAATCCCGAAATTTTTCAGGTTGGCGAAAGAAATATAAAAAATCAGAAAATGATAGATAACAGGGACAATGCTAAAATTGCATTGCCCCTGAGCTTGTTAATCAAAGAAAAGATTTTATGATTAGCTATTCTTATGGTTTGTCAGTGGAGGATATTTG
>CALANC010000368.1 GCA_937925895.1 uncultured Desulfobacterales bacterium | reverse complement strand
TATAAGCAAGAAGATAGCAGCAGGTCTAAAAACATTAAGGGCTGATGAACCCTCTAACCTTCCTTACTTATTGGAGCTTTTATCTGTAAAAAAAACGGATTTCGAAAAGACGGGTATGACGCCTGCGATACGGAAAGACAGGATTAACGAAGCATTAAAGCGAATCTGTCTCGGGGGTTCAGAGGTCAGACCGCTTATCATGGCTTTTGAAGATCTTCACTGGATTGACAAAAGCTCTGAAGATTCCTTGAAGAATTGGTTGGATAGCATTTCTGGAGCACGGATCCTATTGGTATTCACTTATCGTCCTGATTACGTGCTCACCTGGGGTGGAAAGTCCTATCACAACCAGATTAACTTAAATAGGCTTTCTAATCGCGAAAGCCTAAAAATGGCCTATCATCTTTTCGGGACACAGGAACTCGATAAAAACCTTGAGGAATTCCTTCTGGAAAAAACAGAAGGCGTCCCCTTTTTCATAGAAGAGACGATAAGGTCACTAAAAGATCTTAAGATGATTGAAAGACAAAACGTCAAATACGTTCTTACAAGAGATATCAGCGACGTGACCGTACCTTCCACAATCCATGATGTGATTATGGCAAGAGTTGACACACTTCCTGAGGGTGCAAAAGAAATGCTTCGGACCGGATCTGCTATCGAAAGGGAATTCAGTTACGAATTGATCAGTCGCCTAATGGACATTTCCCAACAAGAATTGCTTTCCCACTTGTCTGTTTTAAAAAGTTCAGAACTAATTTACGAGAGAGGCATATATCCGCAGTCAACCTGTATTTTCAAACATGCGCTGACCCGCGAGGTGGTCTATGATTCCATAATGTCCAGCAGAAAAAAACCGCTTCATGAAAAAATTGGCGATGCCATGGTGGCGGTTTATAAAGACAACTTGGATGAGTATTATGCGGTTTTAGCTGAGCAGTATATGCGGAGTGAGAACTATGCCAAGTGTTCTGACTACTCTATAAAGGCGGGAGACAAGGCAGTTGGAGTTTTCGCCTGGCATGAGGCTCAAAATCACTATGAGACAGCCTTAAAAAATTTAAATGAGGAAAATGTAAAGCAACGGGCCGACATATTAAAAAAGCTGGCTGTCGTCACGCAATCTGAACTGAATCCTGATGCCAGTCTTAAATACGCTCAATCGGCTCTGAACCTTTATGAGAAGCTCGACGATAAGCCCTGCCAGTTAGACGTACTGATGCACATCTCTACTATATATTCGGGTGGTTACTTGGATGGCTCCAAGGAAGACAAGGCTTTGGAATATTTGGAAAAAGCTGCGGCCATCGTAGAGAACGAACCTGACACTCAAGAAAAAGGGCTTATCTACCAGCGTACAGCGCATCTATATCTGCACCGGGGAGAGCCTGCCACTACCCTTGTCTGGTCCCAGAAGGCCGTTGACCTATTCACAAGACTGGGGGTGTCGATGGGAACATCTCTGGGTACGGCTTTGACATATACCGGATGCATCGATGATGGATTTATTTACAACGAAAAAAATTGGAGTCCTGTCCTGAAGTCCGGCAATCCACTTATTATGGCGATATTGGGGCATGAACTGGCACTTACGCTGGCTTTACTGCGAGACGTTCCAAAGGGCCGGGAGTGGGGTGAGCGAATTCTTCCCGAAGTAGCAAAGGCCGGTGATAGATTCGAAGGTTTTTTACAGCGCCCCTTGGCCTTAATATATGCCCTATCGGGTGAGTTCTCAAAAGCCGAGGCAGCTTGCCGGGCGGAAAAAAGAATAGAAAGCAAGACGCTGATGAGCTGTTTTTTCGAAGATGCTGCCTGTATAGGATTCCACTATCTAAGGCAAGGTAAATGGGATCAAGCAAGAGCGTATTTAGAGTGGGCGATATCGATCCATAAAGAAAGAAACAATGTTGCCGCTATAGGAGCGTGCTATTTCACCTTAGGCAGTCTCAATTTGGAGCAAAAGAAATATTCTGAAGCCGAAAAACTTTTATTGTCGAGCCTTGATATCTGCCGAAAGGGAGGTAACATCATCTTCGAGCTTTGGGTGCTTCCGGTGTTGTGCGAGCTCTATGTAAATACAGAGCAATTTGAAAAAGCTTCGGAATATATGGAGAGGGGTTTTGAATTGCTTAATCCTGACCAAAATTGGCATGGTCTTCCCGCCCCGATATATCTGGCCAAGGCAATGCTGGGAACAAAACAACGAAATTGGGAGATAGCAACCAAGTTTTTTGATAAAGCCATTCATATCAACAGGCAATATGAGCTTTTATGGGATGAGGCCAAGACGAATTACGAATGGGGCAGAATGTATTTAGCAAGGAATCAAAAAGGGGATACGAAAACTGCTAGTGAAAAGTTTTCATTGTCCATCGATATATTCACAGGAATTGGAGCTAAAAAAGATGTTGATAAAGCCATGACGGAGAAAGAGCGATTGTAGCACGCTCCATCTTTTTAAAATGGTCGTTCGACCCAATCGTTCGACCTTGAGGCTCTCGACAGGAGGCTCTCGACGGGCAGAATACATTAATTTTCGGCACTTTAGATCATTTTAGGCACTTCTAAATATTATCCAGCAGGGCCCATTCAATAAACTGCCAATCCACCTCCCATGAGTGTTCCCCGTATCCGCCGGCGGCCACATATGCCCTCGGAATCCTTTGATCTTTTAAGTAATGGTAGACGAGAAGATCTCGTTCTTTTAGCTGCTTCAGCGACAGTTTCAGCTCGCCGGTCGAAGGCAGTTCATCTTTCTCATAGGGATCCGATCCAGCCAGGACAATTGCCAGATCAGGCGGTCCGATACCGGCAAGCTTTTCAAGCCCATCTTGCAGTTTTGTGACATATAAATGCTCCTCCCCTGCGGCGACCGGGATATCAATGTCGCTGGGAACAAACGCCGGATTCAGCCTCCCCTGACGATCGCAAGCTTCACCATCCAGCGGCCAGCCCCGGGCCATATGAATACTGAGTGTCGTAATCGAGCTGTCTTCCCGGGTTAACACCGCTGTTCCATCCCCTTTGTGGGCATCCAGATCGATTACCAGGGCGGTGCGAATCAAGTTTTCCGCCTGCAACTTGCGCAGGGCGACCACAATATCATTTAGCATGCAAAAACCGGCACCGTAATCTCTTTTGGCATGGTGCATACCGCCGCCAAAGGCAAAACAAAATTCTTTTTCAAGGGCCAGCCGGCAGCATTGTACGGTTCCAGCCGCTTTAAGAAGCAAACGATCAAAAAGTTGTGTCAGGGGGTGGGTGGCGTTATCCGGATTGTAGCGATAGTAGCGACCCTTTTCATCAATCAGTTCAAAGGTTCTGATAATCTCATCTTCGAGCTTATTCGAGTATAATCGGGTAACATATTCATCGGAATGCACCCGCAACAGATCCTTGCGGGTGATGGTTTCGTTGATGCTGCTGATAAGCCATTGATCAATTTTCGGGCCCAAAATTTTATGACCCTTCAGCTTTTCGAATGCGCGGGCGGCCCGGCTGTGGTGGATCGGAATTTCAATGCCGAATTCAGTCAGGCCCTCTTTTAGCTTTTTGTCATAGATAATCATATTGCTATAAGGTATTCGGGTTTCAAGGTTCAGGAGTTCAAAGGTTCAAGGGTTGTGGCCGATCTCCGGTTTCTATCAGCCGCAGCAGCCTGCCCTACGGTTTGAAAGGGGTAATTTTCCATCTGATGTAGGGCCGGTGCCTGCATCCCGACCCTTAGGCGGGGCCTCTGTGCCGGTCTGAAATGGCAGTCACGGCTGGCTGCCCCAACTCACCGGTTTTCATCTGTCGGCTGTCATCTGACCTCTGATATCTGTCTTCTGTTAACTAACCTCTGAACCTTTGAACCAGGCGACTGACACCTGTCACCTATCAGGATTAGGATATCGCTACGAACAAAAAGAACTTAATACCGAAATAGTGAGCAAACAACCTTCTTTTGACAATCTTGTGAATATTCTTTATAGTTACAGCAACCAACCTGGCCATCCCAACCAACAACATAGAATCGATGTCACAAGCTGGCTGCTTTTTTAAAGCCACTTCAAATATATTCTTTTGCCGGTGGTGTTTTTGGTAGCTGATCTAGCCCCGCATTAAAAAGAGCATTGTTGCAATAAGGAGATTCGCATGCCGGACAGGGATAAACAGGATTCGATTGAGCCAGAACTTTCAAAACCAGCCGGAAATGTCATCAGCACCCTGGAACCGAAGCTTACCGGAAAACAAATTATTAAAGAAGCTGCCAGATATGTAAACGAACATATCAGCCGTCAGCCGCCGGTGCAGCGGTTTTTTAGCTTTATGCCCACCATGTTGACCCGGGTTTCACCCTTTCATTTTAAAGGCCGGCATAAATCAAACGAATGGCCGCT
>CALANC010000367.1 GCA_937925895.1 uncultured Desulfobacterales bacterium | reverse complement strand
CATGATCAACCCCTTTTAGCACCCCGCCAACGGCAAAAAGGGCGACTTCGTAAGTCGCAGGACTTAATGGGCATTCCGGCGTGTGCAAAAAGGGATAAGAACCTTCCACTGAATGCTTAAATGTTTCTATGTACCCGAACTCATGGCAGGATTCCAAGATACCTTTTTCCGCAGGTACCGGTTCTATGCGGGTAAGACTTTCGAAAAGTCCCTTGGACTTGAGGGTTTCGAGGATGGCGGTAAGTCTTTGTCCCCGTTCAGGGTGATGGGGTCCTGTGTCGTGATTCAGATATATATCATCATACACCAGTCCGGTTTTCATTTTGGCTCCTTACCTCCCATGGTTCATTTTTCTAAATCAGCACAAAAAAGACTCTCATATCATAGCTGGAAACGAAAGCAATACATTTCCCCGTCTGATTCATTTGACAATTCATGTTCTTTTATTAAAGTAGAAAAATAATATTACCCTGGATCATCTCAAAAAGAGTTGGAGTAATCCATATAGGATTCAAGGAGCCAAGGGTTCAAGGATTCAAGTGAAATGCTAAAAAAGTTATAGAGGCATATGCCAGTTGGGCAAGGATCTCAAAGATGACTCAGTGGAAGATAAATGGATGCTCAAAGCATTGTTAAAGCCATTGTAGAATAAACACTTGGACCCTTGAACCCCCGAATCCTTGGCCCCTCTTCTCCAGCTAAACTGGAGAAGAACAATAAATCTAACGAGGTAACCATGCAATTTAAAAAAGTGAAATTTAAAAACCCTAATGGAGAAACAATTTCAGCTCGCCTGGATGTCCCTGGTACTGAAGTGCCAAAAAGCTATGCCCTGTTTGCCCATTGCTTCACTTGCACCAAAGATCTAAAGGGCGTGTCGAATATAAGCCGGGCTCTAACCGGAGAAGGCATTGCCGTCTTAAGATTTGATTTTACAGGTCTTGGCGACAGTGAGGGCGATTTTTCTGAAACCAATTTCTCTTCAAACGTGGGGGATCTCATCGGCGCAGCCGAATTCCTCAATTCGAACTTTGGCGCGCCTGAAATCCTTATCGGACATTCCCTGGGGGGTGCTGCCGTGCTGCAGGCTGCAGCAAGCATCCCCTCCTCATCCGCCATCGTCACCATCGGTGCTCCTGCCGAACCCAGTCATGTCAGCCGTCATCTGGATAGCTCAAAAGAAAAAATCGCCGCAGAAGGCGAGGCCGATGTAATTATAGCCGGCAGAAAATTCAAAATAAAAAAACAGTTCCTCGACGATCTTGATCAAACCAACATGCAGGCAGCCATTAAGAAACTGAATAAAGCCCTTTTGATTTTACATTCGCCAATAGACGACATTGTGGGTATTGACAATGCAGCACACATTTTTCAGGTTGCCCGGCATCCAAAAAGTTTCATTTCCCTTGACCGAGCAGATCATCTGTTAACCAATCAAAAGGATTCTTTATATGTGGGAACAATAATTGCAGCATGGGCCACCAGATATCTCAAAACCCGACCGAATGATCAAAAGCCTGAAGTTGTCTCCGACAACCGGGTGGTGGCTTACACTGGAAAGACAGGTTATATGACTGAAATATTATCCGGCAGGCATCGTTTTGTTGTTGACGAACCTGTTGCTTTGGGCGGGACGGATCTGGGACCGACGCCATATGATTATCTTGTCTCTGCCTTGGGAGCCTGTACGACCATGACACTGCGTATGTATGCAGATCGTAAAGGATGGCCGCTGGAAGCCGTCAAAGCCATCTTGAAACATGATAAAGTTCATGCTGCAGATTGTGTGGACTGCCACACAAAGGAAGGATTTATTGACAGAATTGACCGCGAGTTGGAACTTATTGGCCCTTTGGATGATCAGCAACGAGAAAGGCTGGCTGAAATTGCAGACAGGTGTCCGGTACATCGCACCCTGAATTCAGAAATGAATATTAATACCCGTTTGAAGTGATCATCACCCAAGAAGTCAGGGATCGATTAAAAGAAAGATGTTTTTGAAGATCTCCAGTTTAGGTTTCAATCGCACCTATTTTTCCCAGGTCCTGAATGAGGTCGGACAATCCGAGGCGCTCAAGGGTCTCGGCTTTTTGCAAACCCGATGCAGCATCCCAGCCCCGGAGATCATAGAATTCCCTTCGCATCTCTTCGAATACATGCCGATCCAGGGTTTGGCCTTTTCTGCTAATCACTTCCTCACCCGGTCCGGGAACAATCACATCGGGGTTCATAAATACGCTTTCAACCGGATCCGTAAAATTGAATTCTTTGAGAACGTCATCTGCTATGGGGCGTCGTCCTTCCCGTAAAAGAACTCCCCGCTGCAGATTGAATATTCTTTCACCGTATCGATTCAACCCGGTTTCATCCGTTTCAATACCGGTTACCGCGGAAAAAATTTGACTCTCAAGGGTCGGATCACCAACATGGTCCGGCGTATTCCAGGAAACCATTATCGGCCAGCAGGAGTCACACAGCAACAGGCTGTCTTTCACGTAAGTTCGATCTATGATTTTAGCTGCCGGTACGGCCTTGCCCTCATGGGTATTTAGGTCCCACGCTTTCTCATGTCCCCAAAATTTATTGGCTGCAGCTCGAAAAACTTCGGCTGTAACCGGTGAAAATTTAGGGTTGGATTGATTCATGACCCACAATCCGGTTAACCAGCTTATCTCGTGAAGCATGGCTATCGGCTGTCTCGGTTCCAAGGCGTACAGCAATCCGTTCATGAGATATTCGCGTGCTGAATAAGTGGCACCATCCCCAACCCCGGACACTTCGTTGGCAAAATGAGACAAGGCTTCATCCCCTAGTACTTCTCCGGCTCGAAGAAGACCTTCGGCCAAAATGTCACCAAATCCTTCTCGACGGGCGATCATATGGACAAGGTTTTCAAAAAAATCACGGGTGCCCAGTTTTGAAATATCGACACCGGTATCTTTATCGGTAAGGTAACCTGACTTGTAACACGTGTCCAACCACTGAATG
>CALANC010000366.1 GCA_937925895.1 uncultured Desulfobacterales bacterium | reverse complement strand
AAAATTCAAAAATTTATATACTACTATATATTGTGGTGCAAAGAAATATTTCAGGTTCATTATTGTAAAAAGATATCACAAAAAATTTGGTTGGTATCACAAAAGCTTTTGAATATCAGGATGTTTTGACATTAGCATCACAAATTGTGCTGTCCGTCGCTCCAAGCGATTCTGGATGATTCTCACCAAACCTTCCATGATATAATAACCCATAGTATTATCTCTCCTGAGTAGATCCAAAAACTCCGTTCCAAGTATAGACAATACTTCACTGGGTTCAGCACATATGGCATGGCTGGTATAAGGCGAATCGGGTATCAGGGCGGACCAGCCAAAGGAAAAACCGGGTTTCACGGAGGCTATGGATATGCTGATCATCTCTGAAATGTCTACCTCCAGCAAAACTTTTCCTCTTTTCAGCATATAAAGGATATCCCCCTTGTCGCCTTCTTTAAATACGGCCTCCTCCTCTTCAAACTGACGGAGTTTCGTTAATGGAAGAATCTGTTCAAGGTTTTTATCTGACAGCTTTTTAAAAAGAAAAATCTTCTTTAAGTCCTCTATAGAAGCCATGTTTGTCTCCTTGCAGTGCGAAAGCTTCCCCTTCAATTCCTCAATTCAAAAGAAATACAATTAATAAGAAAGTGGTGGCCACAGCCGCACTGATTCCCACTGGTGTAGTCCCTGTCCGTAAAGCCAAGCTAATTTTGGTTTTTCTACGAGTCAGTTTTTCTCCTCTTATTCCGGCAACAATCCAAGCGGGCACAAGAGAGAAAATCGCAATCCATTCCGGGCCGTATCTTGAGACTCGGCCGATGTAGCCGGCCAAACCACGAACGAATATTTGATCTGAAACCCTGTTCAAGCCATTCAATCCCTTGTCCATGATATTATAAAAGAGCCGACCGCCCTGGCGGTAAAACCAGTCTGTATCAATCGAAATGGTATCTGTCCGTTTAAGGAGCGGAAGGAACAGGAAAAAAACAAGGGCCGAAAGCATAAGCAGCTGCAATTGGGCAACCACATGATTAAATGTATAAGCTTGGTAGTGGACTTCATAGGGCAAAACATTGTAAAGCGGCTGTGGATATAGACCCAGGAAAATGCACATAAATGACATAAAGCCCATAGCGATAAGCATCGATTTATTCGTTTCTCCCGGCCTCAGCCCCTTATCCTTGGCGAAAAAAACAAAGTAGGGGAACTTGATTCCTGCATGGAGAAAAACACCGGCGGATGCTACCTCTAAAATAAGCCAAACCCAAACCAGATGCTGGTGAATCGCACCATCGATGATAAGTGATTTGCTGGTAAACCCGCTGGTTGCAGGAAAAGAGGATATGGAAAGGGCCCCGATACAACCAAAGATCAGGGTCAACGGCATTGTTTTATAAAGTCCACCAAGGTCAGTGCATTTGCTTTTTCCGGTCATGTATAAAACTGAACCGGCCGACATCCAGAGGAGTGCTTTGTAAATGATGTGACAAAAGGCATGGGCCACGCTGCCGTTTATTGACATCATTGTTCCGATCCCTACCCCACAGACCATAAATCCTACCTGATTGATAATGCTGTAAGCCAGAATCCGCCGCATGTCGTTTTCAAGCAGCGCATAAATAATACCGTATATGGTCATGATGCATCCGATGACGATAAGTATCTCCCACCCCGGAAAACCCCTTACCAGGGTGTAAACTGCGGTCTTTGTGGTATACGCGCTAAGAATTACGCCACCGGTCACAGTCGACTCCGGATAGGCATCAGGAAGCCATGCGGATATGGGAGGAGCCGCGGCGTTGACCAAAATACCGAACAGGATCAGATAGGTTTCCCAATTCCGATCTGTCATGGGATTGAAAGCAACTGATCCGGTCTGCGTTATATATATGATGATCCCGGCCAGAAGGCAAAGCCCGCCAAAAATGTGCACCAGAATATACCGCATACCGGCAGCCTGGGCTTTTTCGGTTTTTCTGGCAAAGATAAGAAAGGCGGAAGCAACGGCCATAATCTCCCAGAAAAAATAAAGGGAGACCACGTCACCTGCAAATACAACGCCAAGGGAACTGCCCATGTAAAAGAGGGCGGCCATGTGTTGAGTATCATCTTTTAAATGAAAGGCATAGACGAAGGCTGCCACAGCGTTGATCGTAAAAATATATCCAAAAACCTTGCTAAGTTTGTCGACCCTTAAAAATGTGAGATTAAAGCCGAAGAAGTGAACTTTCCACGAAGCGCCTAACTCGAGCTGCCAAATTAACAAAAAGGCGGCAACGGGAAGCAGGACAACATACCAGTTCTTGATCTTCCCCTTCAAAAAAGGAACTATCAGGGCGCCGATGATCAGAATTGCTGGAGGCGGAAAATCAATTATCATAATAGTCCTCTTTTACTTTCAACACCAGCCCCACTAATTTTGAAAATAATATCAGGGCCGCACACGAGACAAATCCTAAAAGGGCATAGAATCCGAAAAAACCGTCAAAGCCAAAGTGTGGATGCCGGTGAGTGAAGAAATCAGAGACCACGAGCAGTCCACAAAGAGCGTACAACATAATCCAGAGCTTTTTTATGTTTTCGGGCTTGTCAAAAAAATCGAATTTTTTGTTATTCTTCATATCTTATCTCCATTACCTAATTATCCTGCGGCTAGCGTTGCCAACCGGAGAAAAATCGTGGGATAAAAAAACAGTATAATAGAACCAACCGCTGTAATCACCAAAGGGACCAGGCACCATATCGGGGCCTCTTTAATGTGGCTGTCGAACATTGACTGCTGTTCTGTGCAGAAAAAAGCTCTGTAAACAATAGGTAAGAAATATGCAGCATTTAAAAGAGAGCTTCCAAGAAGGACCAACAACATCGGCAGTTGATCTGCCTGGAGCGTTCCCAGAGCAAGATACCACTTACTGAAAAACCCGCCGGTTGGGGGTAGCCCTATCACACTCAAGGAGCCGATAAAAAAGGCTGTCATGGTAACCGGCATCCTTTTCCCTATACCGACCATTTGGCTTAGGTACTTCTTGCCGGTGGCTACAGCAATTGCCCCGGCACAAAAAAATAAGGTGATCTTACCGAAGGCATGCATGGCAATATGGGTCATACTGCCGATCAATCCCTTGGGGGAAAGGAGTGCAGCCCCCAGGACGATGTATGAAAGCTGACCAATAGTGGAAAAGGCCAGGAGACGTTTGAGTTCATCTTGGGAAAGGGCAATGAGTGAGGCAACAATGATGGTAAAAGCAGCCAGATAGCAGAGGGCGGTACCAAAATGAAGCGTATATAAATAATCGGTTCCAAAGACGCCCGTTATGACCCGAAGGACGCTGAAGGCACCAACCTTTACCACTGCTACCGCATGCAGCAGGGCACTGACCGGCGTTGGTGCCACCATGGCTGCCGGCAACCAGGAGTGCAAAGGGATAATCGCCACCTTTGCAAACCCGAAAATAAACATGAATAAAAGAATACCGATCAAGGCTCTGGTCCCCGTGCCGGCCAAAAATCCCTGTTTTGCAAATTCCAATGTCCCGGAGAGATCGTAGACCATAAGCATGGCCGGTAAAACCAACCCGACAGATGAGCCAATGATATAAAGGAGGTATTTTCGCCCGGAGTTTCGGGCTTCCTGGTCCTGATGATGTGTAACCAGAGGATAGGTAGCAAAAGATAGCATCTCGTAAAAGAGATAAAGCGTTAAAAGGTTTCCTGAAAAGGCGACACCGATAGTGGCTGATAGAGCGATGGCGAAGAAGCAAAAATACCGGGTCTGGCTGTGCTCGTTAAGTCCGCGCATGTATCCTATTGAATAGGCCGATGTTACAATCCACAATGAAGAGGAAACAATGGCAAAAAGCATACCCAGAGCATCAACCCTGAACTTGACGGCCACGCCCGGGATGACCTCGGCAACCGTATATACGATCTCACTCCCTTTTAAGACTGCCGGCACCATAGAGGCGACAATGAGAAACTTCATAGTAGCCGCAGCAAAAGTCCAAGTCTCACGGGAATTCGGTGTTTTACTCCAAACTAAAAAAGGTGTGACCAGTAATGAGGCCAAAACAGCCAAAAAAGGTTTTATGGAGTGGATGATTTCCATCGGCTAAATTATCCCGTGGGGTATGGCAAAATGGATAATATGAGTTACAATGTTTCCGGTATACATACCTATTACCACAATACCGGCGGCAACCACTAGAAGCGGTATCAGCATACCAAGCGGAGCCTCATCAATCACCTCAGGATGAGATTCATGTCCGTGGTGACCACTGAAAGGCTCGTAATAACCGATCTCGAATACCCTGAAAAAGAGTACGACATTAATGAGGCTGCTAAACACGAGGGCTACCATAAAACTATAATGCCCGGCCTGTATGGCACCGGTGATCAGATACCATTTACTAAAAAAACCACAGGTGGGAGGAACCCCGATGATGGCCAAGGCCCCGACCACAAATGCCCCCATGGTAAAAGGCATCCTGCGAAACAAGCCTTTCAGGTCTTTAAAGGCATATCCCTTGATTTTATACACGATATTCCCCACCACCAAAAACACACACAAAGTCATCAGGGCGTCATTAACAATATGCAAGATCGCCCCGGTCATGCCCGCGCGGTTGCCTATCCAGGCCCCGCCGACCATGTACCCTACTTCTGCAACTACTATGTAGGTTAACATCTTCTTTAAATTGCGCTCTGCCAGGGCCAGAACAGCGCCCATTACGATGGCGATGACGGAAAGCCAGACGATGGGTTCAGCGATAGACAGGGTGTTAAAAACATATTCCGGAGTAAATACTGACACCATCAGGCGAATCATGACATAAATCATCACTTTGGTCATCAAAGGGGCAATCAGGCTGCTGGAAGCCGAAGGGGCAAACGTATAGGCATTCGGCAACCAGGCATGCAAAGGAAAAAAGGCCATTTTAAGCCAGACACCAACCATACAAATAATAAAGGCGGCCAAAACGGCTTTGGATTGATAAAGGGCGGGCAGTATAGTGGCAATATCCGCCATATTTAATGAACCGGTAACAATATAGAGGTACCCGACACCCAAAAGATAAAAACAGGCACCAATGGTTCCCATGTAAAGATAATTAAGGGTGGCCAGAAGAGCACGTTCCTCTCCCAGGGCGATCAATCCATAGCCAGTCAGCGACGCAATCTCCAGCAACACATAAAGGTTAAAGGCATCACCGGTAATCAAGATACCCAGAAGTCCGGTAACCATGAGGACATATAAAGTATAAAACGGACCTGTTTTTTCCGGAAATTCTCTCTCGATACTCTTTTTGGCTGCAATCAAATTAACAAATGCAACCAGCGACACTGCGACCAAAATCAACCCATTGAGATGATCCACATAATAGGCGATGCCCCAGGGCGGAGCCCATCCTCCCAACTGATAATGGACCACCCCCTCTTTCAAGACTCTGAGGAGTAGGCTGATGCTTGAGTAGGACGACACACCCAGGGCGGCAACGGCTATGGGATAGCACAGTTTTTTATATATCCAGCCGAAAACACTGATAATAAAGGCTGCCAGGAGTGGTACAATAACAAGAAGTGCGGGGTAGTGCTGAGTCATTTTTCCCTTATTTGAGCAAGGATTTCATCTTCTTCCAGAGTTTGGTATTGGTTATAGACTTTAATGGCCAAGGACAACGCCACTCCAAGTGTAGCCACAGCCACCACAATGGCTGTCAGCATCAGGACATGGGGCAGTGGATTGATGTATCCGGCGGCATTTATCACCTGATGGCCGGCACTGGGATTATGTCCCCCTTGGATATGCTCTATAATGGGAATGGTGGCTCCTTTTTTGGCACCAATGGATATGTAAAAGAGGATGATGGCCGTCTGAAAGACATTCATGCCTATAATCTTTTTGACTAAGTTGTTCTTGGCAATGATGGCATACAGCCCGATCATCATCAGAATGATGTAAATCCAGTAGTTGTAATTGGCGATAATGGTTGAGATAATTTCAGACATACTTTTTTATGCTCAATTGGCTTCGTTTACTATTCGCATATCAATGCATTGGTAGGCGTAGAAAATGTTTCGGG